>DQVJ01000301.1 GCA_015661795.1 Sulfurovum sp. | reverse complement strand
GACGTGGTGAAACCAGGATTATGGTAGCCACAGATGTAGCCGCTCGTGGACTTGATGTGAAAGATGTGACACATGTCTTTAACTATCATATACCTTTTGACCCTCAGTCTTATGTACACCGCATCGGTCGTACTGGTCGTGCAGGGAAGAGAGGACAGGCTATTACGCTTGTGACCACTGGAGAATTTAAAGAGCTTCAACGTATACAAAAAGAAGTGGGGGCAGAGATGCGTCTGGCTACACTTCAAGGAGATGGCGGCTTAGATGATAAAGGACGTGAATACCTAGCAGAACAAATAAGAGATATCCATGTCCATGCAGATGCAGCAGATATGTTGTCTTACTTAGGTGACATGAATAAAGAGATACTTTTAGAGAAACTTATGTCTCGTCTTATAGCACAAGAACAACAAAGTTTAGGCTCACAAATAGGTTTTGATCAAAATGCAGTAGATGAGATGATGCAAGGCTATGAAGGGGAACAAAAAGCTACACGAAATAACAATCGCAGAAGAAAACGAAGATAATTGTTTTTTTTAACTACCATCAAGCAAAATTATTTTAAAATTTGAGTAGAACTAAATAGGAAGTGGGATTTTATGGAAGATGTTAATTTATTGTTAGAAAGTTTAAAATTTATGGTATTAGGGATGGCTGTGGTTTTCACATTCTTAACTCTACTTATCATAGTTGTTAATGCTCAGGCGAAACTTATCGCTAAGTTTTTTCCTGAAAAGGTAGCGGACACAGCTGGAGAAACTGGCTCGGATAATACACATCATGTTGCAGCGATTATCGCGGCTGTTACTGAATTTCGTAAAAATAAATAACAAGGTAAACGTATATGGCTAAAAAATATATTGATGTAATGGATACCACATTTAGAGACGGCTTTCAGTCTGTCTTTGGTGGTCGTGTACTTATGGATGACTTTTTTCCTGCAGTAGAAGCAGCAAAACAAGCAGGAATTACACACTTTGAATCTGGTGGTGGGGCTAGATTCCAATCACTTTATTTCTACTTGCAAGAAGATGCATTTGCAATGATGGATGGTTTTAGAGAAATTGTAGGAAAAGATGCTAACTTGCAAGTACTTTCACGTGGTATAAACACTGTCATGCTAGACACAGGTAGCCGTGAGATGATAGACCTTTTTGCAAAAATGTTTGCAAAACACGGTACAACAACAGTACGTAACTTTGATGCACTTAATGATGTGAATAACCTTGCTTTTTCATCTGAGATGATAAAAAAACACGGTATGAACCATGAAGTAGTCGTAACTATGATGGACTTACCACCAGGTTGTAAAGGCGCCCATGATGTGGCTTTTTACGAAAAAACACTTAGAAACATACTAGATTCTGGTATAGATTTTGATTCTGTTTGTTTCAAAGATGCTTCTGGAACAGCTAACCCTCATAAAGTATATGAGACTATCTCTATGGCTAGAAAACTTCTAGGAGACTCTGCTCACCTTAGACTACATACACATGAAACTGCAGGTGTATCTGTAGCGGCATACCTTGCAGCACTTGATGCGGGAGCAAATGGCATAGATTTGGCTGCATCACCAGTGAGTGGTGGTACTTCTCAACCAGATATACTTACTATGTTACATGCAACTAAAGGTACAGATTACAACCTTGGTGACTTAAAACTAAACAAAGTACTCAAATATGAAGAGAGAGTCAAAGAGTGTTTGACTGAGTATATGATACCACCAGAAGCGACACAAGTTTCTCCACTCATTCCTTTCTCGCCTATGCCTGGTGGGGCATTGACTGCAAATACCCAAATGATGAGAGACTCTGGAGATCTAGGTAAGTTTGATGAAGTCATCGCTGCTATGAAAGAAGTAGTAGAACGTGGAGGTTATGGTACATCTGTAACACCTGTGTCTCAGTTCTACTGGCAACAAGCATATGCAAACGTGATGTTTGGTCCTTGGAAGCAGATAGCCCCAGGATATGGACGTATGGTACTTGGTTACTTTGGGAAAACACCAATAGAAGCAGACAAAGAGATTATAGAGCTTGCTTCTCAAAAGCTCAAACTTGAGCCAACAACAGAAAATCCTTTAGACATAGCAGACAGAGATGAAAATAAATCTATAGCTCATTGGACTAAAGTATTAGAAGATGAAAATTTAGAAACAACAGATGAAAATATTTTCATCGCTGGTGCTTGTGATAAAAAAGGTATAGCGTTCTTAAAAGGCGAAGGGCCTTTGATGATAAGAAAAGGTAAAAATAATTGTAGTGGAGATGAAGAAATGGCAGGAAATTATACAGTAGTAGTAGATGGTAAACAATATAGTGTACAAGTAGCTGATGGTGAAGGTGATATTCAAATAGCACCGGCAACAGTAAATGCAGCCTCAGAGTCTGCTACAGCAGCACCGACTCCTGGAGGGGCTGGTTCAGTTGAGATAAACTCTCAAACACAGGTAATGTATGGAAAATAATTAAAAATCCAGGTGATACAGTAGCTGAAGGTGATGTCATCATGATTCTTGAAGCTATGAAGATGGAGATTGATATTGCAGCTCCTAAAGCAGGTAAAATTGTATCTATTAATGTCAATGTCAATGACTCAGTAGCTGACGCACAACTTTTAGCCACAATGGAGTAAGCATGCAGTTTAAACATCTTTTGCTTTCTGTATTGCTTGTTTTTACAACGCTTACATCTACTATACATGCATCAGGAAATGAAACTCCAGCTGCACCTACGGAAAAAGTAGAAAAAGAGTACGAAGCTAAGTCTATG
>DQVJ01000132.1 GCA_015661795.1 Sulfurovum sp. | reverse complement strand
GTTGACCTTATGTTTGAAGGTGGAATTGCTGACATGAGATACTCTATCTCAAATACAGCGGAATATGGAGACTATGTTTCGGGTAAACGTGTTATCAATGCTGAGTCAAAAGCAGCGATGAAAGAGATCTTAACAGAAATTCAAGATGGTAGATTTGCCAAAGACTTTATCTTAGAAGGTCAAGCAGGTTACCCTCGTATGAATGCTGAACGTGCGAATGATAAAGAAAAACTTATCACTAAGACAGGTAACTCTCTTAGAGAAATGATGCCATGGATTTCAGCAGGTAAAATCGTTAATCAAGATACTAACTAATTTTTTTGATTTTGTTGCAGTATCTTTAGAGGAGATAGCTAAGAAGCTACACTTCGTAGCTTCTTTCCCAGATCCTTTCAATAAGGATATCGCTTCATTTTATTTTTGATTATTTTTATACTCTTAACGCTTATTTGGCTACAATATTTAAAATTAAAATACAGCAGTGAGAATGGCAAAACAATCTAAAAAAAACACTAAAAATTCTTTTTTTCTTAAAGCTACAAGAAAAAAATCTACACAAAAGACGAAAAAATCACCTCCTAAAATAGTATTTCAAAAAAATATTTTCATTATATTATTTGTATTATCTACCATTCTTTTAGTTTCATTTGGATATTTTTTGGGTCAACAAGGTACGATAAATGATGTGAGGGAAAATGAAATATTAAAAGAATTCTCTCAAATAAAAGTGAAGAAGCCTCTTGAAGAAAAGAAAGTAACGGTAGACGATTCATTTAAAGTAAAAAGTCACACGTTAGATGAACCTGTAAAAAATATGAAAAAGAAGAAGCTGAATAATGTTCAGATAAGATCCAAAAAAGTTAAAAATACAGTTCTGGCGTATCGAGGTGAAAAACCTAAATTAGTGATTATTATAGATGATGTACATACTGAAGCACAACTTGATGCTATCAAAAATTTGGATATGAAAATCACGCCTTCAATTTTTCCTCCATATGCTTTGTCAAGACAAAGTCATCTGTTGGCAAATGAGTTAGAACATTATATGATACATGTACCGATGGAGTCGGGGAGTAAACAGTTTAATAAACAATACAAAACTCTGATGACATTTTTTTCCAATGAACAAATAATTGCACGAGTCAAAGAATTACGGGAACTTTTTCCGAATGGTGTATTTGTTAATAATCATACAGGTAGTACATTTACACAAAATTATACAATCATGAAAAAACTTTATGATGCGATGAGAAGAGAAGGATTTATTTTCATTGACAGTTATACAATAGCATCTTCAAAAGTTCGTAAAATTGCACATGAATATGGTGATGCGTATGTTTCAAGAGATATCTTTATAGACAATAAACATACAATCACAAGTATACACAAACAGTTGAAAAAAGCTGTTGCCATCGCAAAGGAAAAAGGTTATGCCTTGGCTATTGGACATCCTCATAAAGTCACCATGCAAGCGTTGGAGAGTGCTCGTGATATATTAAGTGATGTAGAGCTTGTTTATATTGATGAGATTTACAGGTAATTGCTTTTATGACAATTTGACATATTATTTACCTTGGTATTGCTTCTTTTGTTAGGATATACAAAAAAGGTATAAAATGAGTCAAAAAATGAGTCAACATATAGACGCTTTAGATGCTATGAAAAAGTATCCATCTGAACTTTTTTATAAAGGAGAACTATCACTTCTTGATAGACCAAAAGTTGCCATTGTAGGTACACGAAGACCCTCAACATATACAAGACAATTTACACATATATTGGCACAATCTTTGGCAAAACGAGGCGTATGTATAGTGAGTGGAGCAGCGATGGGCGTAGATACTATTGCACATAATGGTGCGGGTGCGGAAAATACTATTGCTGTTATGGCGAATGGTTTAGATATACATTATCCTGTACATAATAGTAATATGATTAAAAATATAGAAAAACATGGACTCACACTTAGTCAATTTAACGATGGATTTCGGGCAATGAGTTGGAGTTTTGTTGTGCGTAACGAATTGGTTGTTGCTTTGGGTGATATCCTCATTGTAACTGAAGCAGATCTCAACAGTGGAAGTATGAGAAGTGTCGAATATGCCTTAAAAATGGGGAAAGAGATATTTGTATTATCTCAAAGAATAGATGAAAGTTTAGGTACGAATAGTCTTCTTCATACAGGCAAAGCTAGCGTTATTTCGGATATAGAAAGCTTTGTCTCACGGTATGGAGAAGAAGCATGTGAAAAGATGGAAAAAGATGAGTTTTTTTATTTTTGTCAATCTTTACCCACCTTTGATGATACTGTTAAAAAGTTTGGAGACAGAGTCTATGAAGCTGAACTTGAGGGTTTCGTTACAATACACAACGGTATCGTGAGATTAAGTTAGCTAAATTTTCCTGCTTGGCAAGTACAATTAGGATGGTACTAATTGTTATTTTATTTTAGTAGTATTTGTATCTTTTTCAGATAATTGTGCTATGAGTTCTTCTAAGGATTCTTCAGGGAGCATTCCTGCTTGAACAAATTGTACATTACCTTTGGTATCTAATGCTACAAGAAAAGGGATACTTCCTTGCCACCGTGCTCTTTGTTGGATATAACTTACTACATCAGAAGCCTTTTCCTCAGAAAGAACAATATAATTCATACCTTTGGCTGCAACAAATTTTTTTGTTTGTTCGTTGGTGTAGCCTTGTACTTCAATGGCAACTATAGCCAATTTGTCTTTATACTTATTTTGTAATTTGATAAGATGAGGAATAGAAGCTAAACAGGGAGGACATTTATGACCAAAAAATTCTAGAAAAACAACTTTTCCTTCTAGACCCTGGATGTTTAAACCTTCTTCTGTTCCTTCAACAGTATAGGTTTTGCCATTAGTGTCAGTCATAGACATGAGAAGAGGGGCATTAAGTGCTTGTGCATATGTAAAAAATGAAAATAGTAATAGTGCTTTCATCAGAATGGTTTTCATCATTGAACCTTTTTTATTTGTATTATACACAAATTAAGATGTAATAATTGTGTAGTTGTTTGTTGTTTGAAATCAAAGAGCATTTGGGAATTTGGAGGAG
>DQVJ01000128.1 GCA_015661795.1 Sulfurovum sp. | reverse complement strand
TATAAAAGTCCAGTAGGTGAATTACTATTAGGCTCCTATGATAAAAAACTATGTCTAGCTGACTGGAAGTATAGGCGTATGCGTACCACGATAGATAAACGTATACAAAAAGGCTTAAAGGCTGAGTATATAGAAGAAAGTTCAGAAGTCATAGAAAAAACTATAGTACAAATGAAAGAGTACTTTGCAGGTGAACGCAAAGACTTTGATATATCATTACTCATGGTGGGTACTGACTTTCAAAGGTCTGTGTGGGATGGGCTGATGCAGATACCTTATGGTACTACAGCCTCCTACTTAGAGTTAGCAAAGAACATAGGCAATGCAAAAGCAGTACGTGCTATAGCCTCTGCCAATGGGGCTAACTCTATCTCTATCATGATTCCTTGTCATCGTATCATTGGAAGTAACGGTGACTTGGTGGGGTATGCAGGTGGTTTGCCTGTGAAGAAGAAGCTCTTGGAGTTGGAAAAGAATTTATTTAACTGAAAATTATTTCAAACTTCGCACCATGAGGAGTGTTCGATACAGACAACTTCCCACCCATGTTTTTCTCTATAATCATCTTTGACATATAAAGTCCTATACCTAAGCTATCTTCTTTTGTAGAAAAGTAAGGTTCAAAGACTTTTTCTATATTGTCAAGTTGGATACCTCCTGCATTGTCGCAGAGACTGAGTGCATTATTGTGTATGACGATGTCAATACGGGGTTGTAGTATCTCTCTGTCTTTGAGGACTTCTGAAGCATTGGAGAGTAGATTGAGTAGTACTTGTTTAAATTCATTTTTGTAGTTGACTATCATACTTTCTTCTTCTACTTTTAAGTGTATGTCTATCTCTTCATGTGGTATGAGTGCTAGCATCTTTTGTGTCTCTATGGCAAGAGAGAAGCTCTCTTTTTCTTTACTTGGTGCATAAAAGTTTGTAAAGTCATCTATGGTCTGAGACATAAACTCTAGTTGGTTAGTACCTTCTTCTACAAGTTTACTTCGTACTGCTTTATCTTCTTGGTCTTCAATATTCATAAAGGTGTAAGAGAGGCGTGTGAGTGGCTGTCTCCACTGATGGGCGATGTTTCCTAACATCTCACCCATAGAGGCTAGTTTAGATTGGTGTATGAGAAGTTGTTGTTGCCTTATTTGCTCTTTTTTACGTTCATTTAGTTGGTATGAAAGAGCAATGGCTAAGATGATAGCTTCTGTGACTGAGCCTATAACTATAGGGTTAAAGGTAATGTTTTCTAGTTGTATCTCTGAAAATGCATCAATGATGACGAAGAGAAGAAAAATACTCCACCCTAGTAGATAAAACTTGGCAGGTTTTGAATGTTGTTTGACCCTAAGATATCCGATATAAATGACATAAACGAAAATACCTAGATATAGACCAAAATCAAATAGTATAGTAGAGGGGTAGAGTAACATATCTATAAAGAAGACTATAAATGTACTTGCAAACAATAGCTTAAAAATCTTTATCTGTTTTTTTAAGTATTTGTTTACTTCTAAAAATGTATAAGCAAACATCAGTACAAAAGAAAGTGTATAGAGTGAGATAAAGTAATAAATTAATTCACTAGATATTTGATTTGGCAAAAGCACAAACATGATGCTTTCATCATAAAAGAGTACACCTAGCATTCCTACTTGCATCAATGCATAATAAAGGAATGCTTTTTTATGATTATAGTAATAAAGTACGGCATTATAGATAGCAGTCATACCTATAATGCCAAGGGATATTCCCATAAAAAATATATAAAAGTTCATAGGCATACTTTAGCGAAATTATCTAATTATTATTCTGCATCATTCCGTAAGTAGCTGATATTCTTCTATTTCAGCGTCATTCATGAGGTGTATATCTTGTGCCTCAGCGACATACACGGCAAAGAAGTAAAAAGCTTCACCTATGACATCACCTAACATCTCTTTAATGTACTGAAGCCCACCTTCACTAACATGTAATGGACTGTCTTTGGGTAAATCAAATCCTTGAATATCAATTTTCCCATCATCATCTGACCTCGCCCAAGAGTGTACACCTATTTTGGCTCCACTTTCCATAGTTCTTTTTTTACCAGAAAGAAATAAATCCACACCACCTGATGCAATTTGGCTCGTTGACTCTAAATGAATATTTAGTCCATATTTTCGTATGAGCCTACCTGTTTGCACATTGATTGCATCATGTTTTGAGCCTGCTACTTGTTGTTCAACGATGGTTTTCACATTGGGGTGATTATGGATGAGGTCAAAGATTTGGTTATAGGCTCTTGTACCTAGTGCACCTCGTACCAGTAGATTATCGGCTAAGGTGTAGGTTGTGTTTAAGTAGGCTTTATTATTTACAATTTTAAGTGTACTTGCACCACCAATAATCATGGATTCTGTTAGTTTAATATGTACATCTTTATTGGGTTTATTGATATCATTAGGTATGCAGTTATGTCCAGTAATCAGCACGGTATCATAGTTTTTTACAACTTGCGATTCATTTTCTTGGATGGTAATATCCTTACATCTATAATTCTCATTAGTTTTGTCATTTTTGACTGTAAAACTTTGAAAGTTTGGTAGTAAAAAACTGCCTTCATCCGCGGACATTATGACCAAAGGAGAAAGAGTATTTTCGGAAAATAGACCAATACCTAGTGGGGTAGGTGTATTGTTTTTTAGGACTCCTAAAAAACTACTGTAATGTAAAGTAGTTTTTTTACCATCTATCTCTAGGTAGCCATTTTCATAAGTAGCACGCTTATCTAGTGAGATAAACTCATCTTTTGCTGTGTTGTTTTTGGGCGTGGAGCTACTGCCACAGCCAATAAGTGTAAATCCAAGTAGCGTAATCATCATAGCTTTTAAAGCTGCATGTGTATCGTTTTTCATTTTCAATCCTTTTGGTTTAGATGCCAAAGTATAAAATGAAAAAATGAAAAAATAATGAAAATTTAATTTAGAGGTTCCCTAAAGCTTATACCCCAAACCAGAAACATTTTCTATAGGAATGTCTTGGAGCTTTTTACGTAAAGACCGCATAAGTGAACGTAGTGTGTCCATACTCATTCCCTCATCTAACCATATATGGTTTTCAATCTCTTTGTAGGTTACGAGTTGTTTGTGTTTTTTAGCAAGTAGGTCTAAAAGTGCTAGTTCATTTTTAGTAAGCTTAACAATACCCTCCTTTATGATGAGCGTTTGGTTCAGTGTGTCATAGATGCCATGAGAAGAGAGTTTAACTACACTGTCTATATTTTGATGTAGGTGTTCGTAGGCAAGGTTGAGTGCATCAAGTAACTTAGTAGAAGTGATGGGCTTTACCAAGTACTTAATGAGCTGAAGCTCTACAGCTTTTAGAAGGTAGCTAGTGTCGGTAAAAGCTGTGGCTAATATGATAGGAGTATCTTTATCTTTTAGACGTATCTTTTTAGCCATATCAAGCCCATTGAGATGTGGCATCTTAATATCTGAGATGATAATGTCAGGGTTGTAATCCTCATATATCTCTAAAGCTTCCAATCCATCTTTTGCTCCCCAAACTTTTTTACATATATTTTCTAAGTACATGAGAGCATTTTTTCGTATTATCTCATCATCTTCAACATAGAGTATGGTTAGTTGTGAAAATTCTGTCTGCATAGGTTATTATACTTCTTTTTCATTTTTTTATAAGATACTACCTTTATCAAAAACTAAAGGATAAAAAATGATTACAACAAAAACAATCTCAATAACAGCGATACTTGCTCTTTTAGCAACAGGGTGTGCAACCTCAGAACCAACCTATACTTCTAGTGGAAAAAAAGGACATAGCATAGACTGTTCGGGAGTTCTTGGAACTTGGGGTGAATGTTATGAAGAAGCTGGAGAAATTTGTGGAACTAGAGGTTACAGAGTGTTAGAAAAAATGACCGACAAAGAGTCAAGTATCTTTGCCGGAAAAGATGTACTGTCTGGGTCAAGTAGTAATACTAGAAACTTAATAATTCAATGTAAATAAGACTTTAAGAGAGGACATGGGTTTTTATTAAGAGTGTAGTGAGTTAAGGAGTATTCTATCGTAATAGAGGTGTGTAAATATTACAATAGGTAGAATATCTAAAGAAAAAATTTAAATCAGACTAATTTACTCCTATTATTGACAATTGTCAATTTAACATCGTAGTTTCTTCGTTATAGTTCGGTATCTAAACAATAAAGGATACAAAATGAACGAAGCAACAAAAGCGATTATCAAATCAACGGCACCAGTATTGAAGAAACATGGAGAAGATATTACTTCTGTGATGTATGGGGTATTATTTGAAAGACACCCAGAGGCAAAAGACCTTTTTAAAGATGCAGCACCTGACCAGTACAAAAAGCTAGCAAACATGGTATATGCATACGCTGCCAATATAGATAACTTGGGAAGCCTACAAAAAGGCATAGATAAAGTGGCTAAAATACACGTAGATACAAGTATCTTACCAGAACATTATCCATGGGTAGGTGAGGCACTTCTAGAAGCCATAAGACAAGTACTAGGTGACGCAGCTACAGATGAAGTTATGGATGCATGGACAGAAGCATATGGATTTCTAGCTGAAGTGTTTATCGCTAGAGAAAAAGAACTCTATATAGCAAGCTAGGTATACAGTATACAAAGGAGTCAAGATGGAACAGCATACTACTCTAAAAAATCATTATAAATTTACTGATGAAGAAGCACAAATATTAAAAGAATTACAGCCAAGGATGGAAAATCTCGTAGAGAAATTTGTAGATGAATTTTATGATTATATTTGGGATTTTGGTGCTACAGCTAAGTTCTTAAAAGACTAAGCTATCATTGCGCATCATCGTACGAAGATAAAAGAATGGTTTTTGAACCTTTTTTCAGGGAAATACGATAATTTTTATTTTATAAATCTCTATAAGATAGGAGAAATACATGTAAAGATAGGCTTGCCTACACACTATGTAAATTCTGCCTTTACCTTTGTGCGTACCTTTGCCTTACAAAGTATAGAAGAAAACTTTGACAACAAAGAGCAACATGTAAAAGAGATACATGCCGTTGAAAAGATCATCGATATGAATCTGGATGTACTTACAAGCTCTTATAGAGAAGAGGAGTTAAGCAAGTTTTTGTCTTTATCCCAAATAGAGAAAAACATTTTAACGGGTCTAAAAAAGTTTAATTCATACATTAATTACTTTTTAGCAGCGGCATTGGCTCTAGTGGCATTTTTTGCAATAGGACTTTTTTTATACGATATATATTTACTCTTTTTTACTTCTGTGAGTATAGAAAAAGGTATTTTAACCGTGCTTGGGTCTTTACTAGTGTTATGGGCGGCCATAGAGCTCATCCATGAAGAGATAAACCATCTACAAGGCAAGGGATTTGCCATCGGGGCGTTTATTATGCTTGCTATGGCTGCGCTTATTAGAAAAGTATTGATTTACTCTTTGTCTTCAGAAAAGTCTGATGAGCTATTGATTATTGGTGCAGTGATTGTCGGCTTGTCTATATCTTATTGGCTTGTGGGTAGTAAGAAAAAATTTGGGAGTCAATAACATAGTAGATGCACAGATCCTGTATAAAGTGTGGTGCTACTTTACACTTATTGATGATGAAAGTGAACGTATAATATAGTACTATATAAGGGTGCATCATATATTTTAGTAAAAAAGGGAATGAACTTGTTATATTATACTATAAAACTGATTGTCACTGCACTATTGATTGTATTTATATCTGAGATAGCAAAACGAAGTAGCCTATTAGGTGCTATGTTAGCAGCTATTCCTCTGGTTTCTATTTTGGCGATGACATGGATGTATATTGATACCAACAGTAGTGTAAAAGCAGTAGAGTTTTCAAAGAGCATCGTGTGGCTTATAGCACCTTCAATGACACTATTTTTAGCTTTTCCTTTTTTTGTCAAAAAAGGTTTTGGTTTTTATCTTAGTATGGGTATTTCTATACTTTTAACTATTATGGCTTACTATAGT
>DQVJ01000288.1 GCA_015661795.1 Sulfurovum sp. | reverse complement strand
CAATGAGGGTAATCGTCAATGGCTACAACCATTAACCTTTGATTTGGATAGTCTTTACTGTTTGCATGTTGGAAGTCTAAAAGAACACCTTCTGAAGAAATTATTTCTATCACTTTCTCAAATATTATATCATGACTTCCACACAAAATGATGACACTTAATTTTCTTCAATATTTTCACTCTCTTTTGACTTGAAAATGTATCAAAGTTAATACATTATTTCTTTTCATCAGCCTTTTTTTTATGAAGAGCAGCCTTGGACATAAGGTGTGCACTCACGGGAGCAGTCATAAATAAAAAGATAATAATCAAAAGTTCATTCAACCGTACAATATCGTGATAGCTAAAATAATACAACATAGATGCCACCAACATGGCCCCGACTCCTAAAGTCGTAGCTTTCGTAGGCCCATGAAGTCTCATAAAAAAATCTGGTAGCTTCACAAGTCCAACAGACCCCACTAAAGTAAAAAACGAACCTATCAGTAAAAATAGTGCAATTAAAAAATCCATACATCCATCCTTATTCTATAATATCGCCACGAAGTATATATTTACTCAGTGATATTGTGCCTACAAATCCCATTAAGGCTATCAGCAGTGCTGCTTCAAAATATAAAGGGTTATCAAAATAAATACCTATAAGGACAATCAGGGCAATGGAATTAATATAGGCCGTATCCAGAGCTAGTATTCTGTCAAAACTACTAGGTCCTACAACAAGACGATAAAAGTTTAAAACAAGCGCAATCGTGATAGATGCAAATGCAATTATTATAATATATTCTAACATAATCTAAATATCTCCATAAGTGGTTTTTCATATCTGCTTTTAATAGTTTGTATCTCTGCTTCTACATCATCAACATGTAGAGCATGTACGATGAGTACATCTCTGTCATGATTTAAATCAACAGAAACAGTTCCAGGGGTTAATGATATCGTACTGGTCAATATACTAAGACCCAAAGGATGTTCAATATCTAAAGGTATCTCTAAAAAATCAGGTTTTAAAGCACTGTTTTTCCCAAGAATGAGTTTAGCAACAAAAATATTGGAGATGATAATATCATATCCCACTAAAAGTGAAAATTTAAAAATGGTACTCCATTTTCCAAGGTAAATTTTTTCAGGCCAAAACCTTTGTGTAAACCAAGGGATGAAAGTTGCTAAAAATGCTCCAAGCACAATGTGCCCAGCTGAGACTGTGTTGTTAAGCATGAGCCATGTTAAGAACAGAATCATACTAAATATAGGATGTGGGAAAAGTCTGAATTTGTTTGTCATAGTAGATCCTTGCTCAATACTTTAGATATATACCCTTGGGTGTCAAATATCATCGCTGACACCTGTTCTATGAACGTCGTTATAGAGTTTGCAAATAACACTAACAAAACACTCAAAGCAAAAAGATAGAGTATCGGATAAAAGACATCCTTATCTATCGTACTGTCAATGTGTTCCTCTTCATTTTTAGTATGGTAAAACAAAAGTGTTCCTGTTCTTGTCAAAGAAACAATCACCCCCAACCCTGTCACAAGTACCGCTGCAAATATCACAAACATCCATTCTGAAGACTGCGCTGATAAG
Source organism: Sulfurovum sp. (assembly GCA_015661795.1). Lineage (GTDB taxonomy): Bacteria > Campylobacterota > Campylobacteria > Campylobacterales > Sulfurovaceae > Sulfurovum. Next base: position 3,408 of record DQVJ01000288.1, on the reverse strand, counting down.
AGTATCATCATCTTACCTAGGAAACCAGAAAAAGGAGGCATACTCGCTGCGGCTATGGCATAAGCAAAAAACAAAGATCCAGAGAGTATCATCATTTTATAAGGGGCTGTTCTTTCAAACCTGTCTTTATACTCACCTCTTAATGATGCTATCACATCTGCAAGTAAAAAGAAGCCTCCCGTAATCAATGTAGAATGCATCAAGTAATAGATGGCTCCAGAGATGGAGGCGGGTGTATTGATACCAATAGCGATGAGTAAGATAGAGACAGATACTAAAACCAAGTAAGCGACTTGCTCTTTGAGTGTTTTACTACTCATCACACCAATGGTTGCCAAAATGATAGTAATGAGCCCAAGACCTAAAACCCATGGAAGATAATAATAACTCAAATCTCCTGCAAGTTCACCAAATAGTGTACCATGTACCCGTATGATAGAATAGATACCAATCTTCGTCATAATCGCAAAAAGTGCCGCCACTGGTGCGGTGGCACTTGAATAGGCTCCTGGTAACCAAAAATAAAGTGGAAACATAGCCGCTTTAAGCCCAAACACTATGAGTAGCAGCAACCCTGCTGTAGCAACCACTGCTGTGTTGTCTGCTGAAAGGTGAGAGATTTTTAAAGCCAAATCTGCCATATTCAATGTACCAAGTATTCCGTAAAGTGTCCCTATGGCAAAAAGGAATATACTTGAACCCACAAGGTTTATCACCATATAGTGTATGCCAAATCTTGCTCGTTTTTTTCCGTGTCCATGCAAGAGTAATGCATATGAGGCAAGCAAAAGAATCTCGAAAAATACAAAAAGGTTAAACAAATCTCCTGTCAAAAAAGCACCATTGATACCAAAAATCTGAAGATGGAACAAAACATGAAAGTTTTCACCCCTACTGTCAGAGTCCGACTTTAAGGCATACCAGAGTGCACCAGTTGCAAGAAGCGATGTCAGCAATACAAGCGTAATAGAAAGTTTATCAAGCACAAACGTAATACCAAATGGTGCCTTCCAATCTCCCATCTGATAGATAAAATCTCCTCTGTCTAAAACCAGACAAAGTGCAAAGATACTAACAAGTACAAGCAAAACAATCAAAATCATAGAGAGTGTTCTTTGTATCTTAAACGAAAGTCCTTTAGACAAAAGAATCATCATTGATCCCAGTAGAGGTATCAATATCGGAAGCATTACCATATGATTCATCTGTTTTCCTTCTTCTGAGTATCAGTATCTTCTAGGCTATCTGTCTCTATACCATCTACATTATCGTTACCCAATTCATATCGTGCTCGTAAAGAAAGCACAATAAGAAATGCTGTCATACCAAAACTAATCACAATCGCTGTCAAAACCAAGGCTTGTGGAAGTGGATCCGCATACGCACTTACACCATCTGTAAGTATGGCAGATTGGTTAATATGTAAACGTCCCATAGAAAACAAAAACAGATTCACAGCATATGCAAGTAAAATCATGCCTAATGCCACAGGAAAAGTACGCCCTTTAAGAATTAGAAATATACCACCCGTTGTAAATGATGCTATGATGAGTGCTACTAAAATTTCCATACTAGTTCTCCTCCTCTTTTTTTGTAGTGTTATCATGATGTGAAATAGAACTTAGGTTTCCTAGATTTACAAGTATCATCGCTGTAGATCCAACTACGACTAAAAATACACCTAAATCAAAAAGCATGGCTGAAGCAATTTCAAACTCACCAACAATTGGCCAATCCAAATGGGTAAATGTAGAGGTTAAGAATGGATAACCAAGTACCATAGACCCAAGACCTGTAGCTGTGGCGATGATAATACCTGTAGCGATGAGCGCATGTTTATTGAAACCAAGTCTTCTACTGGACAAGTCAATACCTGAAGCCAAATACTGCACGATGAGTGCCACTGCTGCAATAAGCCCTGCGATAAAACCCCCACCAGGCAAGTTATGCCCTCTAAGGAAAATATAGATAGCGACCATGAACATAACAGGGAAAAATACAGAAACCAGTGTTTTTACAATAATCGGATGTGCATCTTTCGAATAGGTAACATTATCCGCATCCTTATATGGAGCATAAAGGCTTAAACCTTTCATCATCGCAAAGATACCTAGTCCTGCAATACCCAGTACTGTAATCTCACCAAGTGTATCTAACCCTCTAAAGTCAACCAGTATGACATTGACTATGTTTGTACCTCCACCGCCAGACTTGGCATTGGCAACAAAAAAGTCAGAAATAGATGTGTACTCCCTGCTAAATACAGAGAGTGTTAATACAAATGCACCTATCCCCCCTAAAACGGAGAGTATCACATCTGCTGTTATCTTTTTCTTTGATGACTCTTTGGGTGTAAACTGCGGAAGATAATACAGAGCCAAAAGCATCAGTACAATGGTCACTACTTCCACAGAAAGCTGTGTCAGTGCCAAGTCAGGTGCAGAAAACTTGATAAAAATAAGTGAGGTAATCAAACCTGAAATACCTACAATAATAAGTGCTACAAAACGATTATGATGATAGTAAATCACACCCCCTATAGATATCACGGTACAGACTGTCATAGTAAGACTCACTAAATCTATAGGTAAAAATGCTCTTTTCCCAAAAACAGAAGCATCGCTATACCCGAACCCTACCCATCCTGCTAAGAGTGAGAAGGCAAGCAAAATATAAATGGAATTATATATTTTTCCTGAATGTAAAAAGAGATGTGCAGATTTTGCAGATGCAAATACAAGCTCAATAAACCAGTTATAGGGATCTCTGGCATCTATATCTCTTAGGTATTTATCATACATACTACCGATACTCTTTTTGTTTATGTAGAGTAAAATACCCATACCCACGGCAATAGAACTCATCAGAAGTGGCAGATTAAATCCATGCCACAATGCAATGTGTACTTCTGGTAATGGACTTGCTAAGGCACTTTGTGTAGCCGTAAAGAGAATATCGGAGACAAGTGTCATAGGTGCCAAACCAATAGCAATACAAGCAAGCACCAAAAGGACAATCGGAAGCTTCATAAGATAATAGGGTTCTCTTGGGTTTTCTATAGGCATTTTATTTGCTTTACCAAAAAATACATCTGCAATAAACCGTAAAGAATACGCCACAGAAAAGATACCTGCAATCGTAGCGAGTATGGGTACTGCTATCAAGACACTGTCATGTACAGCCCTTTCAAAAAACATCTCTTTACTTAAAAAGCCATTGAGTGGTGCGATACCTGCCATGGAAGCAGCAGCAATCATGGCTAATGTAGCCGTATAAGGCATAAACTTAAGTAGTCCTCCAAGCTTGTTAATCTCTCTAGTACCTGTTTGGTGGTCAATAATACCCACAATCATAAATGATGCTGCCTTAAATGCGGCGTGGTTGATAATGTGAAAAAGTGCTGCAAGT
>DQVJ01000062.1 GCA_015661795.1 Sulfurovum sp. | reverse complement strand
GGTTCTGGACAAGCAAAAATAGGAGAAGTAGCTCTAGCTTCTAAAGGGATACTTTTTTTTGATGAGATTCCTCATTTTTCTAAGCAAGTTTTAGAAGCGATGAGAGAACCCTTGCAAGATAAAAAAGTACATATCGCAAGAGTAAATGCAAAGATTGTATATGAAGCAGATATTATGTTTGTGGCTGCACAAAACCCCTGTCCTTGTGGCAACCTTTTGTCTAAAATAAAGTCCTGTCGTTGTTCAGAAGTAGAAATAAAACGGTATCAAAATAAACTTTCTGACCCATTTTTAGACCGTATAGATCTTTTTGTAGTGATGCAAGAAGTAAGTAAGGATGATAAAAGTGATGTAAGTTCTGAATCGATGCATCAAATAGTGATAGAAGCATTTAAAAGGCAAAAAAAGCGTAGGCAAAAACATTTTAATGGAAAACTCTTAGAAGATGAGATAGAACTGTATTGTGTACTTGAGGATGAAGCAAAGAAGATACTTGAAGGGGCGATAGAAAAGTTTGGACTTTCGCATAGAAGTATTGCTTCAGTTAAAAAAATAGCCAGAACAATTGCAGATATCAATGGGCATATGAAAATAGAAAAAAAAGATATTTTGGAGGCTCTAAGTTATAGAAGGCGTAAATAGTTTGTATGGTGTTATGACCCAACAAACCGTTAGGCACATATGAGTTTGGTTACGATAAAGCCACCTACCAAGAGCCATATAAAAATGGCTGATGCAGTGTAGAGTGGGGCTAAGCCTAAGCCTTTAAATTTTGAGAATATCGTGCCCATTCCTAAAGCAGTCATTGCCATAGTTAATAAAAAGGTATCTATTTCATTAATGAGATCTACAATATTTAGGGGGAGAAGTTGTAATGAATTAAACCCTGAAACAGCAATGAAATAGACTGCAAACCATGGAATAACAAGTTGCATTTTTGTATCTTTCTTTTCTTCTTCTTTTCTTGTACTATAGGACAAGTATAACCCTAAGAATATTAGCATAGGGGCTATCATAATCACACGTGTCATCTTTACAATCACTGCATCATTTGCCATCTCTACAGCTGCATTTGGAATCGATGCAGGTACTGCAACGACTTGGGCTACTTCATGAATGGTACCTCCTACATAGATACCGAATTCTCTGGCAGTCATATGTAAGAAACCAGTTGCATTTTCAAATATACTGGTGTAAAGTACAGGGTAGAGGAACATGGAGATGGTACCAAAAAGAACAACCATCGAAACAGCAATGGCAGTTTTATGTTCTTGTGCTTTGAGTACAGGCTCTGTAGCAAGTACAGCAGCTGCACCACATACGGCTGCACCTGAAGCAGTAAGGATGGAGGTATCTTTTTCCATACCAAATACCTTATAGCCTAGCCATGAACCCAGTATCAGAGTACTGGTAAGCATAATAAGTGACACTAAAAAACCATCCATCCCTACTTCGGCTATTTGTTGAAAGGTGATTCTAAAGCCATAAAAGACAATAGCAAAACGTAGTATTTTTTTGGCAGAAAATGTAATACCGCTTTGCCATGCTTTAGGCATTTGGTTGTGTAAAGTATTGGCATAAAAGATGCCCATAACTATGCCGATAACAAGTGGAGAAAGCCCTAGGGACTGAATAGGTGAGAGAGATGAAATAAAGGTGGCAGCCGCAGCAAAGATGGCAACCAGAAGTATGCCATTGAGTGTACCCTTGTGTGGTTGTGGTGATAATATCATGTGTGCATTTCCTATAGTCTTCAAGTATATTGATAATTTTTGTAAAACTATACTATAATATTGATAGAATAAACAAATAAATTTTATTGTTTATAATAATCATTAAAAATGAATTAAAAGAGTAAAGATGAAATTAACACTAAGACAGATGGAAATTTTCCTTAATGTAGTCAGTGAAGGGCACCTCACAAATGTAGCAAAAAGTATGAATCTAAGTCAATCTGCGATATCTATGTCTATAAAAGAATTAGAAAGCATACTGGGGCGACCTGTCTTTGATAGAATTAATAAAAAACTGGTTCTCAATGAAGTGGGACGGGCTTTCCATAAGGAGATAAAGCCAATATACAAAAAACTTTCAGATATAGAACATGAATTTCAAAACTCTGAAAATAAAGGAGTTATACGTGTGGGTGCCAGTACAACGATTGTTGATTATCTGATGCCTGCGATTATCTGTTCCTACATGACGGCATATCCTGATGTGAAGATAACGCTTAAAGAGGGAAATACACAAGAGATTGCCAGCATGGTAAAAGAAGGGCTTATCGATATAGGGTTTGTTGAAGGTTTTGTATCGGGTGCCGATATTATTAAAGAAAAAATAGGTATCGATGAACTTGTAGTCATCACTGAAAACAAAGAAATCGCAGGAGAAAAACCAGTTTTTATAGATGAATTGGCAGAAATGCGTTGGGTTCTGAGAGAAGAAGGATCTGGTACAAGAGAAGTTTTTTTGGATTATATTAAAGAAAAAGTAGACAATCTCAATATCTTTTTAGAACTTGGGCATACAGAGTCTATCAAAGGTATTTTAAAAAATAGAGAATGTTTGACATGTATTTCAAAAATATCTGTGGAAGGAGAATTAGAAGAAGGAAAGCTTTTTCAAGTAAATGTGAAAAACTTTGATTGTAAAAGAGACTTTTTAATGATTTATCATAAAGACAAATATCACAGTGCTTTGTTTGAAAAGTATGTTTATTTTGCAAAACAACTTATGAGTAAAATGATAGGTTAAGAGTCTTTTTGATGGTTGTATAAAGTGTGGGAGTGAAGCAGTTTTTGATACTCCTCTTGTGTATTGAGATTTGTAAAAAGGGTATCTTCTTTAAAGAAAACGGTTTTGCTGGGAGCATCCTGAAGTAAAGTGCTGAGACGATGCTTGTTTAGAGAAATATTCTGCAGTACAAAAGGTAAAATCGAAAGTTTATAGATGCCACACAAAGGTTGTAACCCACTAGGACTTTGAGCAATGATGGCAGATGTATTTGCATTTGTATCATGGGTATAGGCTTCCCATAAGCTGTCGATGACAGACCTGTTGACTAGGGGTGCATCAACGCTTAAGATGAAAACAGCATC
>DQVJ01000115.1 GCA_015661795.1 Sulfurovum sp. | reverse complement strand
CCTCTATCACCTATGGGACCTGGATGAAAGATATACGTAGGATATTTTTCATAAATACTTGCAGGTAAATATCGTTTTAAAAATGGACAAAGTATAAGTTCAGGTTGAAAAGCCTCTACCTCCTCCAACATTTGCATTTCACTGATTGCAAAAGAAACAACAACCTTATCTCCTCTATCTTTTAAAGCAGTATATACTGCTTGTGTTTGAGAATTAAATGCTGTACAAAGTAGAAGTATTTTCATCTATCTTCTTAACAAATACGTGGCAACAACTCACCCGTAGGCAAATCTAAAAATCTTTTTGTTCCCCAAGAAGAGTTCAGCAATACCTTACCTTTGTATTGTTCAGTGACTGTTGCTATCACTCTGGAAGTAGTATGTGTATTTTGTAACACCTCTAAAGCTTTGGATTCATCCTCTTTTGCAACACATAGTACAAAAGTACCTTCATTGGCAAGGTCAACTGCTTCAAAGCCTAACATCTCGCAAATACCTCTAACTTCTTCTTGCACAGGAATACTCTCTTCTTCTACTTCTACACATACATCAGAAGTCTTAGCCCATTCATTGAGTACAGCTGAAACACCACCACGCGTCGCATCACGTAAAGTAACGATATTCACATTTGCATCTATCAATGCTTTGATTTGTGGATAAAGAGAAGCACAGTCAGTTTGAAGTGTACTATCTAGTTCTATACCTTCACGTGCTGCAAAGATAGTCGCTCCATGTGCTCCTACATCACGAGATACCAAAATACTCATTCCAGATTTAAGCCCAGCAGCAGTGATACCTTTTTGTTCTATTTCACCTATACCTGTTGTATTGATGAAAAGTTTATCTACAGCTCCCTTTGGCACTACTTTTGTGTCTCCACTAACTACCATGGCACCATTGATTTCCAGTTCTTTTTTCATAGATTTTACAATCTTTTCCAAATCACGTGTAGGAAAACCCTCTTCAATAATCACTGAACATGTCAAATATTTTGGTTTCGCACCCATCATTGCCAAGTCATTACAGGTACCACACACTGCAAGTTTTCCTATGTCTCCTCCAGGGAAAAAAAGAGGGCTTACTGTAAAACTGTCTGTGGTAAATGCTAATTTTCCATCTTCTATGACAGCTGCATCCTCACTCTTGGCTAAAATATCATTCTCAAAATGTTTATAAAATATTTTTTTAATCAGTTCATTGTTCTCTTCGCCACCGTTACCGTGTGCTATAGTGATTGTTTTTGTCATAAAAACTATTTCCTTTTGTAAGATGTTGTGCCCTCACAACACCGTTTAGTTATGCTATAGATATCTATAATTATTTAAAGTTCAAGGTATTGTCAAGAGACAACACCTTATATCATTTAATTGTTAAATGAGATTTCCATACTTATAGTACGCTGCACACGCTCCCTCAGAACTCACCATACATGAGCCTATAGGTGTTGTGGGTTTACAAGCTGTACCAAAAATAGTACATTCTTGAGGTTTTGCCATTCCTCTTAATATATCACCACAAATACAAAGTTTATGGTCTTCAATTTCTGCGATAGGAAGTACATCTTTATATTGGATTTCAGCATCATACGCTGCATATTCTTCTCTAAGTTTTAGCCCTGAATCTGGTACATTTCCAAGACCTCTCCATCTAAAAAGACTCATTTTTTCAAAATAGGTTTCTATAAGCTCTTGGGCTTTAAGATTTCCTTCATGATTAACTACGCGTTTATATTGTACTTCAAGTTCACAACGATCTTCAATGAATTGTTTAATAATCATAGAGATACCCTGCATAGCATCCACAGGTTCAAAACCAGTAACAACTACAGGACGACCATAATCTTTTGGAAACTTATCATAAATTTTTGAACCCGATATGACTGACACATGGCTCGGTCCTAAAAATGCATCTATCTGATTGTTATAACTATCTACATGCACATCACGACTGTCAATAAGTTCAACCATCACCTCAGGGACAGTCACATGATTAATATGAAACAAAATATTTGTTATCTTTTGTTTGATGACCTGCTCAACCAGTACTGCAGTCATTGGTGTTGTCGTTTCAAAACCAATGGCAAAGAAAATCACAGTTTTATCTGGATTTTCCTCTGCAATTTTGATACATTCCATTGGAGAATAGACAAAACGTACATCAGCACCTTTGGCACGAGCATCTTGTAAACTTCCATTAGATCCTGGAACTTTGATCATATCACCTAAGGTGACAAGTATCACATCATCTTGCATTGCCAATACATATGCATGATCAATACGTTCTTTGGGCATGATACATACTGGACAACCAGGTCCATGGATGAAATTTACATTTTCTGGAAGAAGTTGTGGTAAACCAAACTTCATAATTGTATGTGTATGACCACCACACACTTCCATGATATTGATAGGTTTTTTTAACTTTTTTGCATCTTCTGCAATCATATTTGCATAGGCTTTAATGGTTTCACCATCACGAAAATCATCATAAAGATTTTTTAATTCTAAATTTTCCATGATTACGACTCTATTTTTAAATCTTGAATGCCTCGATTTGGACATTCATCATCTTCTAAAATTGCCTTACGTCTATCTTCTTCATCCATAAGGGTCAAAATCTCTTTATAGGTATTGATAGATTCCATTGCTTCAACTTCATCGATTTTATTCATAACAAAGCCAATGTGTAACAGTACATAATCACCTATTTGTACATCACCATCGCCCATCATCATTAGATTTGCATCACGCTGTACACCCATAGTATCTACTGTACACATTGTTTGATCATCTGAAATTTCTACTACTTTACTTGGGATTGATAAACACATAATTAACCTCTCATTTTTCTTTTAAATTCTATCCATTCTGCAACTGCTTTAACAGACTCTATATCATTCACATTGACTTCTAAAATATCAACATTTGGTTTAATACGTCTTGCATCTGCTTTTTCTCTTTCTATGTCATACTTAAAATGAGGAAGTAAATCTGTTTTGGTAATAAGCACTAAGTCAGCTTGTCTAAACATCACTGGATACTTAGCTATTTTATCTTCCCCCTCAGGTACAGAAACAAGTACAATATTCAAGTGTGCTCCTACATCATACGATGCGGGGCAAACAAGATTTCCTACATTTTCTACAAAACACACATCTATTTCATCAAGTGGCATATCATGTAAACCTTTATGCACCATAAAAGCATCTAAGTGACAAGCGGTACCTGTTTGTATTTGCTGTGCATGTATACCTTTTACTCTGAGTCTGTCGGCATCACGTTCTGTCTCTAAATCACCTTCAACTACACCAAATTTAAATGTAGCAACATCCGCCAAATGTTCTAAAAGTGTTGTCTTCCCAGAGCCGGGACTTGACATAAGGTTAATACCTATAATCCCTTTGTCTTCTAGATGTTTTCTGTTATGATTGGCTTCATGGTCATTTTTATCAAGAATCTTTTGAATGACTGAAATAGTCTTTGCATCATTAAGTTGTGGATTATGGTGCAAATGTTCATGTGCCTTTTGATGTTCACCTGAACTATCATGCTCGTGTGCATGACTATGACTCTCATCTTCATGTCCATGAGAATGAAATGTTTTTCCTCCATCATGACTATGTTCACCAACCTCTTCGGCCACAAGACCTTCCATACCTCTTATACTACAACCACAATCTGTACACATATACTATTTCTCCTCTATCTATTTAATATCTTATTAAAAAAAAGCTTTGTTCTTTTTCAATACCTTTCACTAAAATTTCACCTTAGGTGAAAAATTAGCCTAGCAATATATTTGTTCCCACAACCAGCGAAATCACACCCGCAGTCATAAATGCTCTTCTTACATTCGTAAGACTTCCTAAAAAGTTTTCATTAATGTAAAGCATCACTAAACCAAATGCACCAAATACCAACATCACACCTATAGTAAAGGCAGCGACCAAAGAAAAGTCTACAGACCCACCTTGCACTGCACCAAGCGTAATAAGCATCCCTCTCACACCACCTGCACCCATGAGGAGCCCAAGCGTAAGTGAAGAAGTATTGGCTACTGTATCTTCACCATGTTCATGTGATTTTCCAAACCATATATGGATATGTTCTTTCCCCTCATGAATGTGTTTTCGTAGTTGTATACGATTTAACCCCACCATAAAAAGAAGATATACACCCATAGCGATAATAACGGTTGCAGAAATGATATCTCCATATGCTAAAATCTCTTCAGAAATTGCCACTGTCTCTAATACTTTGGCAAAAAGAAAAAGACTTACTCCATGCCCTACTGCAAATAAAGATGTGATTAACAATGTATTACGTTTATTCTTACCAATCGAAAAATCTGCAATCGCAGTAAGATGGTCAGGACCAAAAGCATGGAGTATCCCATACCAAAAAATAACAACTAATGACAACTCCATAAACTCACTCCTAAATGTATATTTCTGTACTATATTAGTCATTTATTATTAAATGTATATTAAAAAAATCATTTCTACTCTATTTTAAGGACTATATGTTATCATCTTTTATGAAATGTATCTATTGTGAGCACCCATTTACGTACCTTTTGTCCGATAAACAACGTAAATGTGCAAAATGCAAAAGAAAATTTAGTCAAAAAAAAATAGCCAGAGAAAAAAAACTATTTGCACTCTTTACCGATGGTGTAAATGCAAGAGAAGCTTCTAAACAAAGTAACATGCATGTTGCAACCGTACAAAAATATTTTGAAAGCTTTCGAAAAAATATTACATATTATGCTGATGAAATGTATCAAAAAAATAGTCACCGTGTTACAGGATACGACGAATATCTATATCTTCCAAAAAGCCTTAAAATAGAAGAAAACATAGATAAACTACACCATTTTCTTACCCTAAGCTATGATGATAAAGTCTACAATATCATGATGCCACAAACAAGGGATATGCACTATGCTGAAGATGATATACAAAAAAACAAACTTCTCCTGAAATACCTCACTTTCAATAAAATAGCCAAACTTTCTAAAGCACAAAATACTATCACTAAATTTTGGGATTATTTTGAAAATTTTATACTCCAATACAAAGGAGTAAGCAAAGAACAGTTCATCTATTATCTTAAAGAAGCAGAGTGGCGGTTTAATACCGCCCAAACTTAAAATTACATCCAACCTCTTAACATTAAATGCCAATACATTGGCTTCAACATGTACAAGTCAAATACCCACCATAAATAGCGTGGTTTTTCAACTGCCAAAGGAAAAGAAGGGGCAAGTCCTTCATAATTAAATTCAGCCAAAATAATTTCCCCATATTCGACTTTAAGAGGACATACTGTATACCCATCAAATTTTTCTGTTAATGGTTTACCCTCTACTGCTGCTACCAGATTGCCTACAGTTACAGGTCCATGATGTCTTGCAGAACCACCTGTTTTTCCCAGAGGTATACCACAAATATCTCCAATACCAAATATATTTGGATATCTTCTATGTTGTAATGTCTCCTGATCTACTTCTAACCATCCTTTACCTGTACCTTTCTGCCAACCTAATTTGGACTCAGCTATTGCCTTTGGTGGTCCCATAGGTGGAACAATATGTATAAAGTCATAGGATAAATCTACTTTTTCTTTATGCTCAGTTACGTCATATTCACCAAGGTCTTCATCATATTCACCTTTTACCTCATAAGTATGTTCAAAAGAGGCCACTTTCTTTTTCACATCAATAGCAATAAGATTATGACCAAAATGATTGGTAATAGTATCATATCGATTTTGTACATTGGTAAGCGAAGTTTCAATTTCAGGAAGACTAAATAGTTTTGATTTAGAAGTAGCATAAATATAGTTTGCACTCAATCCATCTTTCTTCAAATGATCCGCAGAAAGATACAGTATTTTTTGAGGGGCACCTCCACACTTAATGGGTGTTGCAGGTGCAGTATATATCACTGTAGGTTTTTTACCAGAAGCAGCTGTTTTTTTCATTGCTTCAAACCATTTCCATGTAAGTGGCCCTCCATCAGCAGTACCCGCTTCAGCATTATTTAAATAAACACTTGCAATTCCATTTTTCCCTATATCCTCTTCTGTGAGACCTTTAATCCAATCATAATGATACACCATTCCTGTAGCAACAACCATATAGTCATATACTACAACTTTTCCTGCACGTGTGGTGACTTGATTCTCTGTTGGTTGAAAAGTAGCTACTTCATCTTTTATCCAGTGCACATCCTCATCTATAAAGTTTTTATTCTCTTTTATCATGTCATCAACAGTTGCTATACCCGCTGCAACAAATACTTGTTCGGGTTGATATAGATGTTTTTCATTGGGTGCAATGATAGTGATTTCTGCATTAGGTAAAGCACTACGGAGTCTCGCCAATGCCATAATCCCTCCCGATCCTCCACCAACAACAAGCACTTTAACTTTTTTATCTGAACTAGGCCCAGCTTCTGCAGACACAGGTGCACCTAACATCATGGCTGCCCCACCTGTTAAACCCATTATTTTTAAGGCATCTCTTCTACTCATACCTGTATGTTCTTTCGTATGTAACATTTCATACGTTATTTGACTTTGTCGTATACTTTTCTCTTTCATGTCTAATTCCTTTTTATTATAATAATTATAATTTATAAAAAATTTATTATTGCTTAAATTAAATTGTAAATCCATTAAGCTAGAGTTAGGTAGTATATAAGCAAAGGAGTAACACAATGAAGCATCCCGTTAAAGTCTATTTAGAAAAAGGAAAAACCTACCAGTTTTGTACCTGTAGTAAAAGTTCCGATGGTGTATTGTGTGATGGTAGCCATAAGAACACAGAGTTTAAACCCCTAGAATTCATAGCTACACGTAACTCTGAAGCATTGTTATGTTTATGTAAAAAAAGTACATGTACACCATATTGTGATGGAACACATGCTAAACATGAAAAGTTTGACTTGGATTTTCTTCTAGACTAGTCTACATTATCTCCAAAATTCTTTCACATCTGCCTTTTGAAACTGATATCCCAAGTCTTCACAAAGCGTATTAGAAGAAATAACTTCATGTATACTTTTTTTTCCTGAAAAATATGTTTCTCCAAAATGAAACTGTTCTGCATTTTGGGAAAAAATCTCTTTTTTTGTTGACTGTATGGGTGCCACGACATCAAACGTTTTACATCTTCTATCTTTTTTTATAATCTCTGAGATAATTTCTACAACATCATCCCTGTGAACATACCGGGTAACACTATCTTCGATAGTATGATGAATCGTATATTTTCCTGCTATTCTATCATAACCCATTAAGCCACCTAACCTTAATATCACTGCATCATCTTTTGCTGTTTCTACAAGTTTTTCAGCTTCTATAATACTATTGTTCTCTTCATAGAATGAGATAGAACTTAAAAAAATTACTTGTGTATCTATTTTAGCATCCAAATAAAAAAGTGTATCATCCAATACCTCTAAATACTCACTTGATGGTGGTATAGCTATGAGTAAAACATCACAGGCATAAAACTGAGCTACAGCATTCATACCTATGTCACGAGACAGACAATTCACTTCATGTCCCATAGACTCAAGTTTTTCACGTACAACAGCACCGATCCACCCACAGCCTAAAATAGATATATTTTTCTTTTTTTCACACATTGTTTTCCTTTATACTATCATTAGGCAGAAGCAACCACCTGCCCTAAAGATATCCCTCCATCATTAGGTGGAATAGTATAAGAGATAAGTGCCTCAGGAAACCTCTCTAGTACCAGTGCTAAAAGTATCCTATTTTGAAAAACCCCTCCACTTAACACCAATGGTAAATCATACGCTTTACTCACCATAACTATTATCTCCACTAAAGTATGAAAAAACTTTGAAATTGCAACAACTACATCATCTTCGACTAACATCTCTTTAATGAGTGGCAGTATATCTATCAACCCTTTTTCATAGCCAAAAGTGTAATGTCCTACAACAGACTTGTCATATAACTCTTCGAGCATCATGCCACTCTCTCCCTCAAAGCTCATCACCTGGCACACACCCAGAAGTGAAGCTACAGCATCAAAAAGCCTTCCTATTGAGGAACTTAGAGGCGCATTAAGTCCTTTCTCCCACGACAGATAATATGTTTTGAGTTCTACATTTGAAAAGGATTTTGTTGTATGGTTATCTAACAGTAATGTCTTTTCACCATAAAGATCAAAAAGTAGCGAAAGCGCCACACGCCTAGGCTCTTTAATAGCTTTAGACCCACCAAGTAACTTAAAGTAGTTCACATGTGCTATACGTTCAAACCCCTCATAGTCACATACCATAAACTCGCCACCCCATAAAGTACCATCTTCTCCATATCCAGTACCATCAAATGCAACACCCAATACTTTACCCATGACTTGTTTCTCAGCCATCACACCTAAGATATGTGCATAATGATGTTGTACTTCATTTGTTTTTATTTTCTCATCCTTAGCTGCTATTTGAAATGCCACTTTAGTAGACTCATAGTGGGGATGCATATCATATGCTATCACTTCAGGTTTAAAGTCATACATACGTTTTAGCGTTTCAATATTTTTTTCATAATATTCTACTGATCCTATGCTATTTAAATCCCCTATATGTGGAGAGAGTATCACCTGATTTTGAAAGCCTATTGCAATCGTATTTTTCTGGTTCGCACCAAGCGCCAATATTTTGTTAGACAATACAAAAGGCAACTGTAGACTCACAGGCGCATACCCTCTTGCACGTCTCAGTAGAATTTGTTTCTCTTTGACTACCATCACAACAGAGTCATCACAACCATTTACTATCTTTCTGTCATGTTCTAATACATAGTCATACACACCTTGCAGTTTTTCTAAATCTTTTAAATGTGTACAAATAGGTTCATCTGTCACATTCGCTGAAGTTGCAACCAAAGGGCAATCAAGTGTATCGAGTAATAAAAGGTGTAAAGGCGTATAAGGTAAGAACAATCCGATTTTTGACATATTGGGTGCAATATCTGTGGCTAATTTTCTTTTCATTTGGACAATGACAATAGGACGTTCTTTTGAGGATAAAAGTGTTTCCTCTTTTTGAGATATCTCTCCAAGTTCTCTTGCAATGTTTATATCTTTCACCATCACAGCAAAAGGTTTACTAGGTCTACATTTTCTTTTACGTAATTTTGCAACAGCTTCTGCATTGGTCGCATCACACATAAGATGATACCCACCAACACCCTTTATTGCCACAATTTTTCCATTTTTTAGAAGGTTTGCAGTTTGTTCAACCATATCATCTTGCCTAGTTCCTAAAGACACACCAGTATTATCCATCAAATTTAACTGTGGACCACAATCCCAACACCCAATAGGTTGTGCATGATAACGTCTATCCAAGGGGTCCATATACTCACTTTTACAAATATCACACATCTTAAAAAACTTCATAGAAGTGTGTACTCTATCATAAGGTAAATGCTCGATGATGGAGTAGCGTACACCACAATAGGTACAGGTGATAAAGGGGTACCCAAAACGACGATTCTTGGGATCAAAGAGTTCAACTTCACATTGATGGCAAATACTCACATCTGGAGGAATACGTACTGTTGTTTCTCCTTCATTTTCTGTTGTAATAATGTGAAAACCAGTATATGTATGAAAGGGTATTTTATTTGTTTCTATTCTATCTATATGGGCTAAAGGAGGAAGTTCTATTCTGATTGTGTCTATAAAGTTTTGAAGATTCTCTGAAGAGGCATTCACTACAATCTCAACACCTTGGGCACCATTAAGCACTGTCCCATGGAGTAAAAATCGTGTAGCCAGTCCATAAATAAATGGACGAAATCCTACACCTTGTACTGTACCCTCAATCTTTATCTTATAAGTAGAGAGCTCCATGTACCGCATTCTCCTTACCAATAGGAAAGTTTTTACTCATAATAGGGTTTTTTTGTCCTAGTGTTCGTTGTATTCTACCATAAAGTGACTGATTGGCAAATGTTTCACCTGTAAGTGTGACAATATTACTACCTACTTTATCACAAAGCTGTGGTACTATTTCACCAATATAATCACCAAAAGACTCATATATACTATAACACATAAAGTTATTTTCCACATCTCCTAACTGATAAGACATAATACTGGTAAGAAATGCATAATTGTCAAAGCGGTTGTCTTTGACCCTGGTATCAATCTGTAATCCACCTTTACCCAAAAAGCTTAATGCTTCCGCAGAAATACCTTCAAAACTCTCATCTTCTAATCCTAGCGTGATTGCTGTAACTTCAAAAATATCCATATCACCCTGAAGGTTATCTAAACGTTCCCATACTTCTGGATACGCTTTTTTATAGTTTCCTACAAGTCTATCAGATCCTTCTCTAAGTGTACGTATTTTTTCCCAAAGATTATCAGATTCAAATGGTATAGGTGGTACTGCATTGATCACTGTTTTACCATTATAGTAAAGGAAATTAAGACTACCATCAAAATGTACACCTATGGCTTTTTGCCCTACTTTATGATGTTCAGCCAACACTGACATCATGGAAGCTTTATACTGTTCAAAACGATGTTCATTTGAATGTCCACTTTCAAAATCCTCATTTTCCAACACATAAATCTCATCTGTATCTACAGAGTCAAACACCTCTAAAGAGTCTATAATCCTTTTACCATCTACTTCTACACACGCTAAATCATGGGCAACAGAGACTCTGTTTCTATTACCTTGAACTTGTGTAGGGAAAAGTATACGTTCTCCTGAAACAAAAAGTTTTGTATCTTGATTGATGAAAATTTTCATATCTTTTTGTGTGTTGATAGGCATATCAAAGTCCACCAAAAAATCTGCTTCTTCCGTATTATCACACTCAATATATGCAATAAACTCTAGACCATGTTTTATTGCCTCTCCCGCTAACAACATAGTCATCCCATCGTCTGGATATTTGACTTGTACAGAAGAACCATAAAGTTTTTTTAAGACATCACTTTTTGTAGCTACTCTAAGCAATGGACGTTCTATACTTAGCAAAGCATTGAACTCTTGTTCAACCATCATAAGATGTTCATTAAATCCTGCTGCGCTTACCATCAGTAAGGTAGAAAGTGCAACATTTTCTTTACCTGATTTATCAAAGGAATATTGTTGTCCTGCCAAATTGTTTTCAAGAGAATTTGGACTAAAGCTAATATTTTTTATAGCTTCTAAATCTCGATTTGGATTAAAAAATTTTCTATATCCATGCATTGTTTTCATGAGTACAGTTTTACCAGAAGCAATAGCACCTGCACTTGCTTTAAAGAGCTTACGATAATCACCTTTATTCAGAGCCATATGCTCTGTTTCTCTGTCCAGCATACGTAGTCCTATTCCACACTCTATACATGAAATTAGTGGATAATCCTTACGTAATGCATTGTTTTTTCTTTCTTCTTCACAGGCATTACAAGGTACTAAGAACTTCATCGTAGTATTTGCTCGAGTATAAGGATACTTAGTTAAAAATGGATGTTGGGAACCACAGTTGTTACATGATGTAAAAGGGTAAAAATATCGTCTTGAGCTTACATCAAACATCTCTTTTTGACAGGTAGGACAAGGAGCAATATTAAGAGGAAGAGTGATAGTCTCTAGTGGCATGAGTGTCGGTTTATCCTCTGAAAAATAGTGCTTTCCTTTACCTAAAAAAAGTGAAGCAGGCAGCACATCTTCCAATCCTAATAAAAACTTCTCTAATTTTTCATCATCTCTGTTAAATGTCATAATGATTTTGTCATTTGTTTGAAGTACATCTACTTCTATCTCTTTTTGCTTAGCGTATGCTCTTATAAGCTCTGCTATATAGGTTTTATTTGAAGAGAAATTAATCTCAAAGATAAAATACATTTATGTTCCTTGTTCTATGTTTTTGTTTACTAGACAACTAAAGATCACTATGATTGTTTTACTTCTAGCTGTATACTAAACAATGATTCTACACAAAATTCAAACTTGAATAAACTTAATAAAATAAATTTATAAAAAGTTGAAATGAAAAATGTTATTGTTTTCTAAAGTGAGTCATAAAAATGAATTAAGTCAATTCTGTCATATTGTGAAAATCTGAAATTGTTGGATTTGCATATCCATCTATAATACTTTCAAAAGAGATTGTTGTAGGTTTTTTTCTTAATACAATACCTGAGTCAGCTAACTCTTGCAATGTAGTATCAACAAGGCTTGGCATATGTGAAAGTGCTTCTTGTGTCATACCATTTTTAACATCTATGATATCATGTGGTACCATAGTAATGAGTTGTACTTCTCCCATTTCTTCATGAAAAGAGCATATCTCAATCATCATTGTTATCTCAACCTCATTTGCAGTTTTGCGTGTAGCACTTTCATGTGCCATCACCTGTTCTGCATTTTCTGAAGCGATAGTGCCGACTGGTCCTTCTTTAGATCCAGTACCAACCACAATAACTTTATCATACTCTTGATAGTAAGTCATCAAGGTAAATCCTAAAGTACCTCCTTCAACAATCGTCAAATTTGGATGTGCTTCATAATTTTGTTCAATATATTTTACCAAGTATGCACCAAGACCCTCATCATGAAACATAATGTTTCCTATCCCGATGAGTGCAATTTTTTTATCTGCCAAGTTTTATCCTTCGGATAAAGAGGTCTTACGCCTCTTTATCCTCTTTTACAAATTTACTACCACCTATAACAATAGCGATATCACCCTCTTTCCAGAAGATTGTTCTCCATACTTGGTAGTAGATATGAAACGCAACCCAAGTAATTATTAACCACATAGTTATATGATGTGAAATACGTACATCCATCAAAGTCGCTGTAGGTCCACCTGCAACTAACCATCCACTTACAGGAATTGTCCAGTCTGTCACTAAGTGTAGCATAGCAGGCCACCATTCACCAATACTACTTAATCCTGATCCAAGCCCATGTACATACATTTGTAGTCCTGTTAAAAGCATCCATACTAATAAAAGATGGAAAATCGTAAAATAAACGATATTGAAACTATCACTATGTGTTGAATCAAAGTTCTTTGTACGGTTTAATGTCAGTAAGTTTACCAATACAGCAAAAAACTCTTTTATATTTGTAGGCGTAGGCAATATTTTCTTATATGGTTTCTCAAAGCGAGAGAAAAAATAAAGATATGCCACAATAATTGATGTCACATCAAAAATAATCGCTACTATAAAGTGTCCCCATCTATTCCATGCCATCACATATTTATCTACAGCAGGATCTGCTATAAATGTTTGATAGTATGGTGCGCCAATATACAATCCTGTTGCAACTGCTACAATCATCGAAAATGCATTGACCCAGTGGATGATTCTCATCGCCGGGGTCATACGTTTTACTTGTTTATATCCTTGTTTATTAGCCATCATAGCCTCCTTAGAATGCGCAAGTAGGGTCAACTTTATAGACAGCTAACTCCTTACCATTGGTATCTAGTACATGCACCGCACAAGCAATACAAGGGTCAAAGCTGTGAACCGTTCTAATAATTTCTAGTGGTTCTTCAGGGTTTGCTACAACTGTACCAATAACTGCTGCTTCATACGCACCAACTTCACCATTTGGTCCTCTAGGTCCAGCATTCCATGTCGAAGGAACCACTGCTTGGAAGTTTTTAACTTTACCATCTTTGATAACCATCCAGTGACCTAATGATCCTCTAGGAGCTTCAGCCATTCCTCTACCTCTACAGTCTTTACTTACTTCATCAAAGTCAAATTCTGTCCAAGTACTTACATCTCCGGAAGCTACATTTTTTGCAAGTTCTCCTGCCCATATTTTCATATGGTCTGCAATCAATTCAGTTTCAATAGCACGTGCTGCTGTTCTACCAACAGTAGAGAAAAGTACAGTGATTGGAAGACCTGAACGCTTAAGGAAATTGCCTACATATTTAGTGATAACTTTATCACCTTTAACATAACCAACAACCATACGAGCAAGAGGACCAACTTCTACTTTTCGCCCATCATACAATGGAGATTTAATCCATGAGTATTTTTCATCTGTTTTAAGATAAGCATATCCATCTTCTTTTTTGTTAAGTCCTGTATATTTAGGAATAGTAGTTCCATCATATGGATGCTCTGGAGCACCTGTACCTTCAAACCAAGAGTGTGTTACGTCTTCAGATACTTTAGTATCATCAAATTCATGTACTTTTGTGATATCGCCATCAAGTACTAGTCCTGAAGGTAATAAAAGTGCAGAGTTATAAAAACCTGTATCATCTAATCTAAAGTCACCATATGACATGTAAGATAAAAGTCCACCACCAGTACCACCTACACCTTTACCAAGTGTACCTTTATGATCAGACGCATGGAAAGTAGCAGATGCATCAGTTGCTTCTTTTGCATATGCAGTTCCCGCCATATAGATATCTGGAAGGTATGCTTTTTTAACAAATTCAGTTGTCTCACGTAATAACTCTTGGAAAAGAGAAATACGTGCAGGGTTTTGGATATCTTGAACACAAGTTACCCCACCAACAACGATTGATTGTGGGTGTGGAGACTTACCACCAAAGACAGCATGCATTTTAGACATACGTCTTTGCACATCTAGCCCTTTAAGGTAGTGTGCCACACCAATAAGGTTTTGCTCTGGTGTAAGCTTATAACTGTTATTACCCCAGTAACCATTTCCAAAGATACCTAAACGACCTTCTTTTACAAACTTGATGATACGATCTTGTACTTCTTTAAATGCTTTTGCACCTGAAATATATGGTGTAGTACCAGCTACGCCTGCCCATTTTGCAGCTTCTTTTGCTGTCGCTGCTGGGTCAGCTTTAGTTGCAGCTACAACATCTACAAAGTCAAGTGCATGTAAATGATAGAAGTGTACAAAGTGATCATGCACTTGTAATGAACCTTGAATAAGGTTACGTACAATACGTGCATTTTTAGGGATAGTCACTTTAAATGCATCTTCGACCGCTTCAATACTTCTTTGATAGTGTGTACCTGTACATACTCCACAAATACGCATAGTCATCAAACCAACATCTCTAGGATCTCTATCTTTTACGATAGTCTCAATTCCTCTAAACATTGTGGAAGAACTCCATGCATCAATAATTTTATTATTACTATCAATGACTGCTTCAATTCTAAGGTGACCTTCAATTCTTGTAATTGGGTCAACAATAATATGCTTATTTCCATTTGCATCTGTTGAATGGAAATTACCGTCTGCGCCATGTGATGGTGCATGTCCTGCTGTTTCCTTTTCTACAGGTGCTGCTGCAACTGTTTCTTCTACAGCTGCTGTCTCTGTTGTTTCTGCTCCGCCACCTGTTGTTTGGGCTTCTGCTTGTTCATTAATTTCTGGCATTATGCTTCTCCTCCATCTTCTTTTTTACCTGCTACTAAACTTGCTGCTGCATGGATACCGATACCGATACCTGCTGCTGTTAATAATCCTAAACCAAATTCATCAACGGTCTTTTCAACCCCACCTGTTGGTGCTTTGATGTTGGCATTTGCCATTGGTCTCTCATATGCGTATTTATCCCAAAAGTCTGGTTCAGAACATCCAATACATCCACGTCCAACACCAATAGGCCAGTTCACACCTTCATTATAACGAATGATAGAACAGTTATTAAATGTCATTGGACCTTTACATCCCATTTTATAGAGACAGAAGTTATTTTGAGCTCCAGTGTCACCCCACTCTTCTACATACTCACCTGCATCAAAGTGTCCACGTCTTTCACAGTTATCGTGAATACGGTAACCAAATGCAAACTTAGGACGTAAAAGTGAATCAAGTTCAGGAATAGTCCCAGTAAGTACAAAGTGTAAAATAACTCCTACCATGTTAGAAGGGTTTGCTGGACATGCCGGGATATTAATCACTGGCTTACCTTTAACAACATCCATAACACCTACAGAATCTGTTGGGTTTGGAGCTGCTGCTGGAATCCCACCATAAGTAGCACATGAACCAACAGCAACTACAGCTGCTGCGCCTTCTGCTGCACGGTGTAAATGGTCTACAAATGTTTCACCTGTAGCACCAATAGTTCCATAATTACCATCCATACCTAGTGGTACTGCACCTTCAACAAAAAGAAGGTATTTACCTTTAAAATGTTCCATCGCTTCATTCATTTGCTTCTCTGCTTGGTGACCGGCAGCTGCTTGAAGTGTCTCGTGGAATTCTAATGAAATAATATCTAAGATAATCTCATCAATTTTTGGTCCGTCTGAACGTAAAAGAGCTTCAGAGTTACCAGCACAATCAGAAAGTTCTACCCAAATCACAGGTACTCTATTCATAAGTACTGCTGCTTCAGCTACAAGTGGTGTAAATGAAGCTGGAAGCATTAGCATTGCAGTAGTTGCAGATGCCCACTTAAGAAAATCTCTTCTTTCTAATCCTTGATCTTCTATGCTTTCCGTGAAATCAATTCTATTATTAAGAGGTTGAAGTTTTTTTAACTCCTCAATCCTCTTTTGACAGGACACATATAAATCATCATAATATGTATCACCTTTGTTTGTGTCTACTTGGGCACTTTCAGCCGTAAATAGTTTCTTTACGGATTCTTCTTTATCTATACTCATTCTACTCTCCTATAGTTATTTGTGTCAGAATTCTGATTGAATACTCAGTTACTATCTTAATGAAGCAAACTTAAAAATTCTTGAAATACTCTTTTTTCAAGGCATAAATGTAACAAATTGTTACTTAACTATTATAAGCTAATACTATACTTATAATTTACATATTTTTTAGTTATCACTTCTATTGTTGCCAATACGTCTTTAATCTCACATTCCATCCTTTTCTCCAACGTTCCTCACCTCTGGATGGTGGAGAATTTTGAATACGTCGGCTAAGCATGCGACTTGCAGACTCTGCAAAAGCTTTATGCTTATTCATTTCTTTATCATCCATATTCCAAAGTACCTGTAATAAGCCCCAGCCTTGTCCTTTATAACGTTCACTTTTTAAAGTGCCCTCACCTTTAAAATTGGTATAGTCTAGCAATACATAGAGACCCTGCTCATTAACAGAGCCATCTTTGTTATGCATTACTTCATAAAAACGTCTTTTTATGGTTTCTTTTTTCTTCTTCTCTTCTAGGCTCTCTAACATTTGGGGAAGTGCTTGACTGAGACGTTCTGCCATAAACTCTGCCTGATAGCTAAATGTTTTTTTAAGGAAATGAAAAAGTTCCATATATTGTTTACTCTTTGTTTTTTTTGCCTCCAAAAAAGCTTCTTTGCTCTGCCATGGGAAATCACTCTTTGGTGTAAGCCATGAAGGCATGATTACGCCTCTTTTTTGCATAAACAATACCATCATAGGAAAAACTTCCCTAAAACGTTCTCTATGCCCTTTTGGAAACCATATAGCATGTCCTATTCCAAGACTTGCAAAGTCTTCACCTTTATTCCACCATACCAGATACTTGTCTTTTCCTGCCCCTTCATTTTGCCATACTTTTTTAGCGATATAGTTGGCCTGTGTTTTTGTTAATTTAATCTCTGTACTAAACAATATAGTACAAAACAATACAAAGGGAAAAATTACTCTCATACATACTCCATTAAATAATATACATTATACTACCCAAAATATATTTACAAAAGGTAGACTAATGTTTGACTATAAATGGCTTGTAACTTTTCTGTTGACTTCCTTTCTTTGGGCTGACTCTATGGAACTAAAAATACTCAATGGTTCATGGCATCTACGTGTTATGGATGGTATGGAAGTACGCAAAGCTAGAGCCATCCTTGACTTTGACATGAAAAAGATGCAATTGAGTGGATTTGATGCCTGTAACCGTATACGTGGTACCCTCATCAAACATTCAGATATCAATCTAACTGTACCAATGCTCATCACTACTAAAATGGCCTGTAGAGGAAAAATTCATAATTGGGTTAGCAATCGTTTACATCAAACGTTAAAAGAAAGATTTAATATTCAAGAAGAAAACAGATATGGTGTGGATGGTATCACAATAAAGAGTCTACACCATGAGTTGTTTTTTAAAAAAATGCACAGAGAGTAAGGTATCAAATAAAAGATGGTGCATCATTTGCAAATAATATCAAATCCCCCACTCTTGTTTGTTCTATCAACATTGTTTCCATCTCACTTTTACTTGCCAATTTAACCAATTTATCAACATCAATATACTCTTTAAAAATAGCATAATTCAAGTCACCCGTCACTACTACCACATCAAAAACTTCATTAATACGTTTAGCTACTTGAATATTAAGATCATCATCTACCTCAACAAGCCCCGGCGTGATAACTACTTTTCTGCCCTCATAGGTTCTAGCTAAGTCAAAGGCAGCCATCATACCATCAATATTTCCATTATAGGAGTCATCAAGTATCACTTTACCACCTGCATCCATCCGTTGTAACCTATGTGCCACTGGTTCGATTGTACTTAACTGTTTTTGGATTTCTTCATCATTCAATCCCAACTCTTTAGCAACAAGTACAGCTGCAGCTAAATTCATCGCATTAAATGCGCCTAATATACTTGCAGAGTAACGTACTCCTTGTAATGTAAAGCTTGTTTCATTAAGCGTAGCTTTTACATCTTCTATAACAAATTCTGGGGCTGTTATATTGGTACGTATATCCAGACTGGCTTTTTCTCCAAAGGTATGTACATTTGATTCAGGTTTCACCATAGCACTCTCATGTACCCATGCCCGCTCAAGTCTAGCAGTTTTAAGTATCTCCATTTTCGTATTACGAATGTTTTCCATCGTTTTAAAGTACTCTATATGTGCGGGGCCTATCTTTCCTACCACTACATAGTGAGGATTTACAAAAGTACTTATCTCTCCTATGTCACCCTCACCTCTCGCACCCATTTCAACCACATAGACTTCAGTATCATCTGGTAAGTCCTCGTTGATATCTTTCATCACACCACCTAGTGTGTTAATAGAACGTGGTGTAGCATATGTTTTATATTTTGCTTTCAGTAAATGTGCAATATAATTTTTGATACTTGTTTTTCCATAACTTGCCGTAATCCCTACAACTTTCATCTCTGGCATGTCAGCTATCTTCTTTTGTGCTTTCACTTTAAAGCCGTTAAAGAGCATTTTTTCTATAAAGAGAGAAATAAAATAAGCCAAAAAGATAGGAAAAATAACTGCAAAATGTTTAAAAACAACAGCGATAAAAATAGCAAAGAAAAGTAAAGCTGCAAAGAACCGCTTAACGCGTCCTGTAAATACTAGCGGCTTGTCAAGTGCCTTATACCAAAAATACAACATTGCCATATAAACAAGAACCACAACAAAACCATATTCGCTCATCCCATCTACAAAAGCATACAATGCAAAAGGTATAAGAAAATAGACAAAATGCCACCATGTCTTACTATGATGAAACAGTACACGGTTAAGTTTATAGGAGTACCACTGCAAGTTTGTAAGGAAATAATACCCCAAGGATAAAATAAAAAGAGCATAAAAAAAAGCGTTAATCAATTGTAGCATTACTGTTCCTTACATTGCTTGATAATAGTTTGTGCAATAAAATCACTGTGCTGTAAAAAGAAAAAATGATCTCCATCTAGTGGATAAAATTCAGCGTTATCTATAAGTCCTGCTATCTTCTCACCCGTATAAAGTGGTGTGGCTGTATCTTCTTTTCCCCAAAAACATAAGGTTTTACTCTTACTTTTTAGAAAACTATTTTCAAAATCTTCATCCACCACATTTTTAAATGTTTCATACATTTCATGACTCATACCTTGTGCATCTGGCGCAACAAAAAGTTCACGTATTTTTTTCATACCAAGTGGTTTAAGTAACTTAAATGTAGCTATCTTAACTTTGACTGACCAAGGTTTAACCGTTACGATACCTGCACTGGAGAGCAATACCAAACATGGTGTATCTAGCAGTGTAGAAACTTTACCACCAAATGAATGTCCCATAGCAATAGTCACTTTCACGTCCAAGGCTTCTAAAAAAAGTTGTACAATATGTCCATACGATTCAGTAGTCAATATCATGTCGTTATTTGATTTACCAAAACCTGGTAGATCAAGATAGATATGTTTGAAATCTGAAAGTGTATTTCCAAAAGCTTGTTTCATGATTTCTTTATTGCTTCCCCAGCCATGAAGAACAAGTAATACCTTCTTTTTAGAAGGATTCATTAACTCATAAGAGAGTTGAAAAGGTTTATTTTTATACAGTATCTCTTTAGATGCCATGCTTCACCGCTCGTTTTAAATTGGATTATTTTAACATATTAATCGAGATATTTATCTTCTTTCATCGATTTTTCTTCAATATATTCTCTATACAACATTGCCAAACCTAATGTAGCTACTACAATAACCGTAGCGGTAATACTGATTTTAATAAAAGTAGACCAAGATACGACCATAACCCACAGTTGTATTAAGGCAAAAATTGCATACAATACTAAAACAATACCTGTAATAATACTTGCCAATTTCATCGCATTCATTTTTTATCCTTTTTAAGTATCACAACATATCCTTCTCGTTTGAAAAAAAGCAACATACGACGAATATCTTTTTCCATGGTCACGACTTCCCAACCATCCTGGGCATTGGCATTTAAAAACTCAGAAAATCTTAAAGGATTAATTTTAGATTGTCCTAAAACCAATGACCCCAGCATACCCTCTTGATATATAACTGCTTTATACTCTAACATATGATGTCCCCTTTATTTGAATCTATGTATTTTAACATAAAGAGACTATGCTATATATAAACATAGACTCTCTTTCTAAGGTGTTTCTACAAGCTTTTGAGATACTTCAAAATGATCTTCCCTATTTTGTTTTAGAAGTTAAGTCTTTGAGATCTGTCAAAACTATAAATATCATTAAAAAGTGAGAGTTTGCCCTTGTCATCTACATATGCTGTCAAATATGCTGTATGCACAGGAAGAAGTTTATTGATTTTTAAATAATGTGTTTTTTTACTGTCATATTTGACTTTTACCTCTTTATATTCATGTGCAGTATAATTTTTCGAAAGGTATTCAAGCATAAGTTTTGGATTTTCAAGTCTTACACATCCGTGACTATAAGAACGCACCTTTCTTTTAAAGAGGTATTTTGTTGGTGTGTCGTGCATATATACAGAATGCCTATTGGGGAAAATAAACTTCACACGTCCCAAGGCATTACGATTGGATGGTATTTCAATAAACTTGAAGGGTACTGGACCTTCTCCTCCCACATATGCCCTAGGATTGACCGCGTTAAAACTTAATGCCGGAGAAGTTAAATCATAATCCCTACGCATAACCAAGCGGTGACTCTTTAAGTATCCTGGATTTTTTAATGTTTTTGGAATAATTTCATTTCTAGCAATACTGTCAGGTACGTTCCAAGTAGGATTCAAAACAATATACTGAAGATTTTCAGAAAAAATTGGTGTTTGATTTTTTCGTGTACCCACAATCACTTTCATTGTCAAAGCAACCTTGTCCTTTTCAATAATACGTATCACATATTCAGGAATATTCACAAGCGCATAGGTATGACCCAAACCTGGTTTCATAAGTTTAACTCTTTCAATATTCAAACGAAGTGTATGCAGCAATTTTGCAGATGCATTATTGTCTTTTTTTAAAAGATGATACTGCCCAGTAAGTGCATGAAACTGTCTAAAATCCGGAATATATGGCTTTAAGATTTGTTCTATAGTCTCTCCAGCTTTCAGTTTCCTCTTAATATCCGATTCACTTACTTTTTGCTTATATACACCATATTCCCCTAATGTGCTTTTATCTATACACCCATTGGCAAGATTTGCCGTATATGCTACAAGGAGTCTACTCATCAGCTTAGAGTTCTTGGTTGATTTTACCTGTTCATACAATCTCTGTTGATTACAAATAGATAAGTATTTATCTGTTTTGAGTATTTCTAAAAAATCACGTTTTTGACCATATCGCCATCCTTCAGCGTCTGGTGTTCCCACACACCCACTTAAAATGATGGCTACTACAACAGGTATCAATATTTTAAAATTATGTTTCATTTTTTCCCTTTAAACTCTTCGTTATTAAAAAGATTTTCTTGAAGATTTATCATTTTTAATAGCTTTTGCACAACTATAAGCACTCGAAAATGCCCACTGAAAGTTGTACCCTCCTAGTCTCCCCGTAACGTCTAACACTTCTCCTATGAAATAAAGCCTTTCTACCTTCTTACTCATAAATGTTTTTCCATCTACTTCATCTGTACAGATACCCCCTTTGGTCACTTCTGCTTTGGAGTAACCAAAGGTACCTGCTGGTGCAAAGGTGTAGTGATTTAATAACTGCAATTTGTCCAATTCTTCTATAGTAAGCTGATAAAAAGGTTTATCTTCCAGTTCTAATTGTAGCAAAAACGCCTTAGTGATGCGTTTGGACAGAGGTAGTAAGGAAGATATCTGCTTTTTACTGCCTTTGAGTCCCTTCCAAGAAAAGTCTGGTAAAAAGTCTATCTTTATTCTCCCTTTTTCCCAATAAAGTGATGCATCTAACACCGCTGGACCACTTAGACCCTTATGCGTAAAAAGCATGGCTCCTTTGCAGATGACATCATTTACCGTGATGGCGACATTGGTGGATACGCCGGAAAGTGCTTTAAAAAAAAACTGCTCTTTTTGTACAGTAAACCCTACCAATGCTGGTGCAGTTTTCTTAATGGTATGTCCAAAATATTTAGCAATCTCATACCCTATACTACTCGCACCAAGAATAGGAAAACTAAGTCCTCCAGATGCTACTACCACATATCTCGCAGTATACTTTTTCTTTTGTGTCTCTACTGTAAAATACCCGTCTCTTTTCATAACACTCATCACTTTTTCACCCAATAATACTGTTTGTTTCTTTATTTCTTTAGTAAAAATTTCTACCAATTCTTTAGCAGAATGTTCGCAGAAGTATTGGCTTTCTTTGCGAAGTACAGGAAAAAGATTTTGTCTTTCAAGCCAATGCAGTAAATCGCGTTCATCAAATGCTTTTAAAGCGTGCTCCATAAATGTTGCATCACCCAGAAAATATTCT
Organism: Sulfurovum sp.; assembly: GCA_015661795.1. Lineage (GTDB taxonomy): Bacteria > Campylobacterota > Campylobacteria > Campylobacterales > Sulfurovaceae > Sulfurovum. The sequence continues at coordinate 3,690 of DQVJ01000115.1, read as the reverse complement.
GTATCCATAAGGGTGTTGGTAATATTACATTTTCCGCCACCAGATATCAGTATCTTTGCTGCAATTTTATTATTGGATTCTATCAGTAAGGTTGAGTGTTTTGGAAGTAAAGAAGCCATCATCAATGCACTTGCCCCACCCCCAATAATGATAATATCGTTCTTCATAAAAAAGATTATACCTAATTACTACACAGACAATACACAGATATCTCACTACAATAGACTTAAAAAGGATTACTATGACTAAAATCATTTGGATTTTTTTAATAGGTCTAGGGGTTTTTACTTTCTCTTATGCTGCAGAAAAATATGATACAAAAGCCTTTAGAACCATAACAAAACTTTGTACTTCTTGCCATGGTACACCATTTTATATGGCAAAACAAATTGATGATGATGACTGGGAATTCTTTTTTAATACCCCTGGAAAACTCGAAAAAATACATAAGAATAAACCAAAAGGGCTTGCTGCTGTTCAAAATCCTTTGTTTAAAAAACGTAACAAACGCCTTTTAAAGTTTTTTATCTCCAATTCTAAGTATTCAGGTGCAGTCAATGGCTGCGATGCAAACTTTTGTGGTACAAATCATTAATTTTTATACTTTAGGATAAAGTTTTTTCTAAACTTTCTTTTGATATGATAAAATATTAAGTATCTCAGGGAGTTAGTATATGTATCGGTTTGTATTGTTATTTATACCATTACTCACTCTCATGCATGCAAGCCTTTTTACCATCACTGATAAACATGGAAATGTTGTGCATCATGAAACTATTCAACACACTCCAAACGATTACCTCACACAAAATGAAACCGACTACTCCCTTCAGGCAATCTATAATGACCTACACCGTGCCGAAAACCTTGCCCGAAGAGCCGCAGCTGCGAAAAAGAACGCTATCAAGATAGCCAAGGCGATGCAAACAGCAAAAAAGACAGGAAAAACCTACCATCTTACAGAATTGGACAGGAAAAAACTACTTGATTATGCCAAATATTTCAAAGGGGGGAAATATGTATGGGGAGGTACAACTCCAAAAGGATTTGACTGCTCGGGTTATGTACAGTTTCTCTATAAAAAGCATAATGTACATTTACCAAGAACTGCATGGGCTCAATCCAAAAAAGGTATTTCAGTATCCAAAAACAATCTTCAAAAAGGTGACTTACTCTTTTTCCTCACCGATAAAAAACGTGGTATACCCGTTACACATGTCGGCATATACATCGGTGATGGAGAATTCATCCATGCCGCATCTAAAAAGAAAGGTATTATCATTTCTCCTATCACACGGGGTAGCTACGCAAAAACATTTGTATCTGCACGCCGTATAATAAGTAAAAGTTAATTCTATAAATCTTCTATTTTACTATCGGGTATCGCTTTTGGTAAAGAAGACTATGCTATAGCCTCTGTAATTTCTTTAAACCCTCTTTTACAAGCGTACTCGTATCACCACTTGCACCTTGTAATGCCTTTTGGATAGCCTCTTTTTTAAACCCTAAACTCTCCAGTGCCATGACTGCTTCTCCCAGTGCACCAGAAGTTTCACTCTGTGCATTGCCATCTACGATAAAGTCTGCCAACTCTACCAAGATACGACTTGCAGCCTTTGGCCCGATTCCTGGAACACGTTTGAGCATACTGACATCTTTTGAAGCTACTACTTTAGCAAAAGTACTTGGTGTAAATGTAGAACAAATGGCAAGCCCTACTTTAGGTCCTACCCCGTTTATCTTGAGTACGGTATCAAACATTTTCTTTTCATTGGTATCCATAAAACCAAAAAGAAGGTTGGCATCTTCACGGATGACCTGTGTCACAAAAAGTTTGACCATCTTCTCTTGTATCGCATTGGAAGTGTTGATAGAGACTTGTACTTCATAGATGATACCCTGTACATTGAGGTGCACAAATGTGGGGTCTTTTCTTTCTACTGTTCCTTCGATGCCTACTATCATTACCTACTCCATATTAGTTATTTGTTACAGTATATCAAGAGTTTTAGTTCTGTTATAAAAATATGTCATATTGTCATATTTCTATCTCTATTTGTACCTTTTTAGCCAAACACATTGCAAACCCTTTTTCATAGTAGGCAGCTTCATTGATGAATATTGTATAGTACGGTTCCCCCTCATAACACACCGTCTCACCTGAAAGCATCAAGAAAATCGGCTCACCTGATGTGATAAGTGTAAAATCTTTGTCTTGTCTCTTTTCATGTACCATCGCTGTGATGTCTCCTTCACTGTCACGAGGGTAATCTACTAACTTTTGATGATCATAGATCTCTAACCTTTTGTCATAAGTAAAATGCTCACCCTCGTTAAACTTTTCGAAAAAGTCCAACAGATGGTAAATAAGGGCTTCAGTTTGTAAAAACAAATCAGCCCTTAACACGCCTTGAGGCACAGCCCCTACTTCGATTGCAAACCCATGTGGTGCCATCGAGTCAACAAATGCTCCCTCTTCATCTCCCTGCCAGCGGTACACCTTAAGTGCAGGTTCCATCTGACACAAATAAGCAATAGCCTTCCATGTCAAAGCACTCTCATTACTCACTACGATAGAGAGTCCCATATTTGCTGTCGTGGTATGTAAGTCTACTATAAAATCTACATTGGGAGTGTCACTGCCTTTAGGTCCTAAAAGAGCATTGAGTTTTTTAGCCAGTTTTGCTTCATGTGTCTCCAATGATTCATCTGATAAATCCCTACTCTTAAACGAACGATTTAAATCTTGGTCTATGTAGCGTCTTACCTCTTTAATGGACTGTTCATTGGTATGTAGACACAGTGTTTTAAAGTTACGCCTTTTGAGTAACTCAGGATAACGTTTCCATTTCTTGACAAGATAGACACCTGTCAATTCATTGCCATGTGTTCCACCTGTGATAGCGAGTTTTTTTATCATGAGGGTTCCTCTATAAAATTTGAATCATTATAGCAAAAAAGCAATATTGCTTCACTAAGCTTTGGTTTATCTATGTTAAAATACCCTAATCCAAAAAAAAGAGACCCATGCGACTTAAATCCATCTTCACCAACAGCTTTGGCATACTCATATCACGCATTACAGGGCTAGGACGTGATGTACTAATGGCTTCTGCACTTGGGGCTTCAGTGTGGTCAGATATGTTTTTTGTAGCATTCAAACTGCCTAACCTTTTTCGTCGTATTTTTGCAGAAGGTGCGTTTACTCAGGCTTTTATGCCTTCGTTTATAGCCAGTAAACATAAAGGGGTCTTTGCCACAGCTATCTTTTTACGTTTTTTACTTTTTCTCATGGCATTTTCTCTACTCATCACCTTTTTCCCTGAACCCATCACAAAGTTACTCGCTTGGGGGTGGGATGCCAAGCTCATAGCCAATACTTCACCGATGACTGCCATAAATTTTTGGTACTTAGACCTCATCTTTATCGTCACTTTTTTGGCTACACTGTTACAATACAAAGAACATTTTGCGACTACTGCCATGTCCACAGCACTTCTAAATATCGCAATGATAGTTGCACTGTGGCTCTACATGAAAGAAGAACCAAAAAGTGTTGCTTATGCACTTAGCTTTGCTGTACTCATCGGTGGTGCATTACAGGTGATAGTACACTTGATTGCCATACATAAATTTAACTTACATAAAATTCTTTTAGGTGGCTGGAAATACAGAAAAAGAAAAGATGTT
>DQVJ01000212.1 GCA_015661795.1 Sulfurovum sp. | reverse complement strand
GTATTTGTATTTATATACTCATAGCCTTGATTTTGCAGGTCTATGAGGAGTTCTTTCTCTAAGTCAGCTTCAGTTTGATAACTAGCACCTTGTTGCTCTATCTTGGTGTATTTATCTAGTATGATGAAGTTGTTTGATTCTGCGATAGGTTTAGTTTGAGTAAGCATCTGTTTCTATCTCCTTCCAAAATTTTGTATTTAAATGTTCAAGTAAAAGTCTAACGGTTTGTTTTTCTGGATTCGTTGGTTGGGAAACTGTTTCATTAGACAATGTAGAGTGGCTGGTAAATTGTATAATACGATGATAATAAGCCTCTCTATTATCATCAGGTAATAGCTTCTTCCATTCAGGATAGCCTAGGAAATTAGCTGTTTTTTCATATAAATTACGCAAGAGCATAAAATGGTATTTTTCAATCGCATTTGCTTCAATTGCCTGCTCTATAGTTTGTTTTAAATAGAGATGATATGAAAAACTTTTATTTGAATCACCTCTTTTTTCAGTAAGTTCAAACGAGCCATCTTCATTTTTTTCTAACATGTAACAAGCCTTAGTACTAAGTTCATTAAATAAAACATTATAAAAAAGAGCATTATGAGTAGTAATAATAAACTTAACATCTGAAGTACTAGACTTGATTAATTGTGCCAAATTAACTGCTAACTCTATCAAATGATTTTCATCTAAAGATGTTACAGGGTCATCTATAAATACATATTGTAGTTGATTAAACTTATCTGTTTCTCTGTCACTAACTTCAGGTACGTTCAATACATCAACTACTTGTTCGATTAAACTATAAAAGATACTCCATATAAAGTTACTCTCTTCCCCTTTGGATATTTTTAAATTATCTAGGTTGGTATTATCACCACGCTCTAAAGAAAAACTTACTTCAGTAGAGTCAGCATTAAATCGTGGTGTTAATTTATCACTTGTATAATGCTGGAAATTAGTAATGATATTTTGGTCTTGTCCTTGGTCTTGAATTACCCAAGTTGTGAAACCGTTAGCTTGTATTTTTAGTTTTCGTTCAGCATCAAAGGCTAGGTCATTATCCCAATAAAATAGGTCTTCAGTAAATGCATTATAATAGAATATTTTTGTATCTGTTTCCTCTTCTCCCTCTGTTGTGGGCTCAATTAACTCTTTAAACTCTCTTGAAAGCCGTGTTTTCCCTACACCGTTAAAAGCATAAATGAGTTGTACTTTTTTAGGTGAAGCTTGTAGCTTCTCTGCAATCTCTTTTAATGTATTTCCCATCTTATTCCTCTACCTCTTTTTTAGGAAAGCTCAAAAGCAACTCCCTATAATATTCGTACTGCTGTTGTCGTAAGGCTATCTCACGAGGTAAACCCTCGCTTATGGAGTTTGTTAAGGTGTCGAATTTGTCTAGAATGGTGACTATTCGTTCTTGTTCTTTTAGGGGTGGAATCGGAATAATAATCTTAGCCATATCTGTTGCAGAAACATCTATTACTTTTGTTCCTTTTGCATATTTTCTTTTCTTTTTTGAAAACATATTTGTTTGAGTATAATAAGCAAAATATTTTCCTAAAATATTTTCACTTGGTTTAAAAATTGTTGCATGTCCACCTGTAACAGCTTGTATCTCTCCTAAATAGACTACAGCTTTCCCTACATCTTCAAGATTTTCACTTGTATTAGTAATGACTACATCACCTTTATCAACTTTTTTTAGTTTCTTTGCTGTTTCAATTGAGACAAAAGATTTTGTTTCTTTTGTGTGTATTCCATAGTAAGTATAAATCTGTCCGTAGTGAATAGCAGGTACACCTGTTTCTGTAAAATCTTTTTTTGGTAAACCATTTCCTCGAACCAACTCACCTACTTCTCCCAAACGCTTCCACTCCACTTCTCCCTCTTCAAAACTCAAAAGCTTATCGCGGTAGTAGCTATACTGCTTTTTACGAGCTGTAAGCTCTGCTGTAAGCTCTGCTGTAAGCTCTGTGAAAGTGTCTAAAATACGGACGATTTCGGTTTGGATTTTTAGGGGTGGGATGGGGATTGAAATTTTTTCCATTTGATTGCTCATTAGTTTAGGGTTTCCCATTCCTGAATAGACATACTTCTTAGCTACAATGGATAACCAATAAAATAAAAACTTATACTTTAATTTTTCTTCATTATTTATTTTTATTAATCCACAAACATTTGTTATTGAAAATTTACCTGTCCGATGAAAAACCGTACCAGCATTAGCACCGTCTGTAGTCCAACTAACAAATTCGCCATCAAAGTCAAATGTACTTATTTTTCCTATTTCTCCATTATTTGCAGTTTGAGAGCTATATACTGGATAATCCCCAAAGTTTTCTGATAAATATATTTTTGACATTACACGACCACGTCGCAATTCAGTAAGCTTATTTTCACCTTGAGATAAATACTCCCACTCAACTTCAACCCCATCAAGCAGTTTCTCCATAAAACTAGCATGACTCATGCTTCTATCTCCGAAACAATAGCATCTATCTCTGTACGCAACCTGTCTATCTTTGCCACTGTGGTTTTAAGCTCTGCGTTTAGCTTAGTTATATTTATCTTTTTTTTTGTATCTTTTGGCTCTACATAAGAGCTTACCGAAAGATCATAGTCTTTGTCAGCTATCTTGTTATTGTCTACTGATTTGCTAAAATATTCATTATCCTCTTTTGTATCAAAAGCCTTTATAATATCTTCGATATGTCTGTTGCTAAGTTCATTGGTATTGGTTTGTGGACTAAACAATTTACTAGCATCAATAAATTGGGTTTTAGTATCGCTCTTGTGTCTAGAAAGCACCAAAATATTCACAGCGATAGAGGTACCATAAAAGAGATTGGGAGCTAGTGATATGACAGTCTCCACATAGTTGTTATCTACCAAATATTTTCGTATTTTCTTCTCAGCTCCACCACGGTAAAAGATACCAGGAAAACAGACAATAGCCGCACGACCTTTACTAGACAAATAAGCAAGCGAATGCAACACAAAAGCAAAGTCAGCTTTAGACTTGGGAGCTAACACTCCAGCAGGGGCAAAGCGGTCATCGTTGATAAGGGTTGGGTCTTCGCTACCTATCCACTTAACTGAGTAGGGAGGGTTTGAGACGATGGCATCAAAAGGTTTGTCATCTATAAACTGTGGATTTATGAGTGTATCTCCAAGGGTGATGTTAAACTTGTCATAGTTGATATTATGTAAAAACATATTCATACGAGCAAGGTTATAGGTAGTATGGTTTATCTCTTGACCCCAAAACCCATCTTCTATGATATGCTGGTCAAAATGTTTTTTAGCTTGCAACAGCAACGAGCCTGAACCACAAGCAGGATCATATATCTTGTTTACTTTATCTTGTTTATGCATGGCAAGTTGTGCGATGAGTTTAGAGACACTCTGAGGGGTGAAAAACTCTCCTCCTGATTTACCTGCATTTGCAGCATACTTAGAGATAAGAAACTCATACGCATCACCAAATAGGTCTATTTGGTTATTGCCAAACTCACCAAAATTAAGCCCCGCTACGCCTTTTAGTACGGCACTTAATCGCCTGTTTTTATCGATGACACTATTGCCTAGGCGATTACTGGTAGTATCAAAATCGGCAAACAAGCC
>DQVJ01000119.1 GCA_015661795.1 Sulfurovum sp. | reverse complement strand
CTGGTGCCGTTCATAAAGCACATCCTAATTATCTAAAACAATGTTTCATTGTAGATAAGCCAAATGATACGTGGGTAAGTAACATCACTTACATCAGAACTAAAGAAGGATGGACTTACTTAGCCACTGTACTTGACCTCTATAGCAGAAAAATCATCGGTTGGGCTACAGGGCATAGGCAAAACTACACCTTTAATCATTAAAGCTCTTAAAATGGCTACTGCAAGACTTAAAAGCACTGACAGTGTTATACTACACTCAGATCAGGGAAGTCAATATAGTTCTTATGGCTATATAAAACTTGCAAAAGAATATCACATCACCTTGAGTATGAGCAGACGTGGTCACTGTTATGACAATGCCGTGGCTGAAATCTTTTTTAAAACACTCACAAAAGAACTGGTTAGAAAACAAAACTTTGACACTAGAAAGATGGTAACATCCAAAATATTTGAGTATATTGAGATGTTCTACAACGCCAAAAGACGTCATAATTATTTAGGCTATATTTCTCCCAAATGAATTTGAAAGTAGGTATAATATTGAGACTTCATAAATAGAGGCTTTTACTGAATTAGAAAGTGTCTAGATTATAGGGATCATTCCAAAATGATGAAAAAATAAGATAGATAATTTTAGAGTAGCTTGGCAATCTTAATAAAAGACCCATAGCTTTCCGTCCTATCTTTTCAAATAGTTTGGCTTTTTAGAAAAGTATTTATAAAGATTATAATAAACTATTACACCTTAAGTAATAATATATAAGTAAATAAAATTTATTTACATAAAGTTTCAATTAAATTTTATATTTATTAAACTTTTTAAATACGGCTCGCCAAATTTAACAATGATGTATGATATTGTAGTCAAAACTATTATGGGTACTATAGGATAAATATACACAGGTAAATCTGGAAAAACATTTCCTGTTTTTATCATCATAGAAATCATAGCATTTTCATGTATGAGATAAAGTGGGTAACTTACATATCCAAAAAATAACAAAATCTTTGATTTTAGAATGAACTGAAAATGATGACTTATTAACGATACAGAAAATAAAACCACCACCAAAAGTGCACCAATAATTGATGAAAGTGAAAAAACATTACTGACAAACACAGCACTAATACTGGCAATGACTATACCTATATAAAACCAATATTTATTTTGTGTTTGATAAAAAAGATAAAAAGAAGAACCTGCAGCAAACCATCCAAAGTATCTCAAGGATAACATTTCTGAGATTCTATTAGCATATTGCACTACACTACTGTCTATATGGTGTACTAAAAAGCCTAATCCAACAGCACATAGAAAGAGAAAAAGTAAACTGTAAATTAATCTATCTCTTCCAATATAAAAAAATAGTATTGAAGCAATCACATAAAATTTAAACTCAACATATAAAGACCAAAATGCCCCTTCCATTTCTCCTATTTCAGTTTTCAAAAGCTTACTCCACCATTCAGGTTCTATAAAAGTAAGTCCAGGCAATATACTTAAGAGTTCAGGGACTCCCGCAGGTCTCTCATAAAAAAAGGACGAAGTAGTAAAGATTAAGATTGTAGCGATGAACATTGCAGGGAACAATCTCATCCACCGTTTATAAAGAAACTCTTTTTGGCTTTTACATTTATCGAGAGTCATAAATATCACAAAACCAGAAATAAGAAAAAATAGTTGTACACCTAGCCATCCGGATTGAAAAAAAGGAGTATCAAAGTGATTACCATAAGGAAGTAATTCTGTCCATCTTGAAAATGCATGGTAACCTAAAACTAGCAAAATAGCCAGTCCACGTAAACCATCTAAATAATCAATTCTTTTATTCAATGCATCTCTCCTGTACTGTTTATAATAAAACATAGTACAGTAAATGTATTAAATAATAGTTATAACATATATGAATAAATTTTAATTATATTTTATTTATATAGGTTATCATTATAATCAAATAAATCTGCTTCAGCCAATAAAGGCTGATTTTTATCTTTCTCTGATAATAATAATTTCTCCGTATCGATATTTAAGCTTATGCCTATTTTAGGATCATTATAGGCTACACCTCTGTCACATTCTGGTGCATAATAATTATCTACTTTATAGGAAAATACCGCTGTAGGTGAAGTCACAACAAAGCCATGTGCAAATCCTCTAGGTATGAATAACTGCAGTTTATTTTCACCAGAAAGTTCGACAGTGATATGTTGACCAAATGTTGGTGAACCCTTACGTAAATCAACAGCAATATCTATCACACTTCCTTCTACAACACGAACCAGTTTGGTTTGTGCAAAAGGTGAAAGCTGATAATGTAGCCCACGGAACACTCCATATGAAGACTTAGACTCATTGTCCTGTATAAAATTCACTTTGTAGCCAAGTGCTTCTTCCAGTTTATCTTGTCGAAATGTCTCCACAAAATAACCACGATCATCACCAAAAACTTTAGGTTCCAAGAGCATCACACCTTCTAATTTGGTTTTAGTTATTTTCATGCCTATTTACCTTCAAGTACTTTTGCTTCAATTTTTTTCCATATTTCCAATGCCAGTGAATCTGGTAACTCTACATCATCAAATGTTATTTCTTCACCCGCTTTTACGGCTCTTTTCATAACAACATCTTTCATGAGCCCTATTGGGACATGCCCTTTATGTTCTTTTATCCTCACGGCAATACCACGTACATCAAAACTTCCAATACCCTTGTTAATGGTTTCACCCACTGCCAAATCTCTTTTGGCAATCGTTGTCGTACTGATAGTAGGATTAGCACTGTTGTCTAGCAATACGTCTCCGCCTTTTAATACTCGATCAACTGTTTTCATCATCTCTAAATGACAAAGATGAAAAGTACGTTCCAATATATAATAAGGACCTTCTCCCATCTTGTAATAACGCAGCCCATCTTTTTGATTTTCATTATGTTCTGCTACTAAAAAAACACCTGCAGGCAACTTTGGAGACAAAAGATAATCACTTATAGGCGTCCCCATTTCTTTTGCTTTTTCTGCTAAAATACTTCCCCCATGATGCATATCATCATCCACAATCCCCATAAGGTCATCTTGGGCGATATCTGTATGAAATCCATTGGCTATAAAAGTTTGTTCTATCTGTACTTTTGTACCATCTGTAAATGAAGTAACCATATCTAAACTTATTCCAGATTTATTACCCCAGTACTCCATATCTTCAGGTGTAGGATTATGATTTAAAAACCCTTTGATATTTCCATAGACAAGAGGTTTAAACCCCATAGCTATCGCCTCTTCATGTAACATCGCCAACACACCTGGCTGATCACCCTCAGCCTCTGTGACCATACCTTTACCCACAAAATATGAACCCACTGTCACATGAAATTCTGAATTCATCGTTACCACAGGAATATCTGCCTCCAAAATTTGACTTATCGTGTCACATGCATAAATAGCATCTCCACTACACTCAACAATCAAATCAGAATCTGCTATAAGTTCATCAAGACTCTGTGTCATATGGTCACTATGAGGAAAATCATCTCTTTTCCCTAT
>DQVJ01000233.1 GCA_015661795.1 Sulfurovum sp. | reverse complement strand
TACATATGAAAGAGGTACATATCAGAATTCAGAGTGGTCAAATCATGTGAGTAAACTTTTACAGGTAAGTATTATTGAAGTATTGGATGATTCACGACTTTTTAAAGCAGTTTTTTCAGATGCCACCACACTTAAAGTAAATTATCGGTTAGAAAGTAATATTTTTGTCTTTGAACATAGAGTAAGAGATCAACAGTCTCATGCAATTATATCTATACAATTTACATTGATTGATGCCGATACTGGAGAGTTAGTCAAAAGTAAAAGATTCAGCTATAAAGAAGTGGCACCTAGTTTGGATGCAGAAGGCTATGTTATTGCTACCAACAGAGCATTAACGCAATTGAGTAAAGAACTTCTTTTATGGATTAAATCAAATTGATGTATTTGATTGATTTTGTTTACTGAAAAAGATATAAAAATCAATATGCATCCTAAAACAGTCTAAATATTTGTTTATCTGCAACAAAGTGGTGTATTTAAGTGAATTTAGTTTACCATTTATTATCTAGACATGCATTTAAATGTTTAGACTAAGGAAGATAAATGAAAAAATCAATCTTTATCACTGCTGTCATCATGGTACAATTAATGACACAACTGTATGCAGGTGGAGATATAGAAGTTAAAATCCATGAGCCAGAACATCTCGAATCAACACATGAAGAATCAAAGTTTTATATCATCATTGCTGGTCTTATGGTTTTGGGTGAAAGCTATCAACATGAAGATGTGTTACTTGAAGGTGATAGAGATTATGGAATAGGGATAGATATTGGATATAGATTAGGGTATGGTTTTGCAGTTGAATATGATTTTACATATGCCACGGATACAGTAACTGAAACAAAATTAGGTGTAACAGAAGAGTCTACTGGAAAATATTATACATCAGCAGTTGATATTGTTTATACGTATGAGATTGTTGAAGGTTTTGGTGTGTTTGGAAAAGTAGGTTATGAGTTTGAATGGGAGAGTGTTGTTGAATTTGATATTGATACACAGGGGCATGGTTTTGTATTTGGTACAGGCATTGAAGTACATTTAAATGAACACTATAAGTTTATAGCCGAGTTTGAACACTCTTTAATAAAAGGACCTCGTGGAGATTCACTTTTTGCTGGTTTGATGTATAATTTTTAAATTAAAATTCTTTAATCAAAACAGTCTTCTCTTCCTTGCTCTCCAAGTCTTTTATCCAAACAGTCCCACTCTTTAGTTCATCTTCACCTATGAGAACGACATAACGTGCACCCACTTTGTCTGCACCTTTCATGTGCGACTTAAAGCCTTTGGAGTTGTACTCTAAAGTGACTTTACTCTCTTTACGTTTAGCAGTTGCTAGAGGAAAGAGGGCTTCAACAGCTTCTTCTACCATTGCACCCATGTATACACCGTCTCTATTTACTTCAGGCATTTGTACAAGTTCCATGATGCGTTCTATGCCTATTGCAAAACCCACAGCGGGTGTTGGCTTGCCATCTAAAAATTCTACTAGCTTATCATAACGTCCTCCACCTGCAATGGCAGATTGTGAACCTATATTATTGCTGACGAATTCAAAGGCTGTTTTGTTGTAGTAGTCTAGTCCACGTACTAGGTTTGTATCCACTTCGTAGGTAATACCTGCATTATCTAGTAGTTCTGTGAGTTTTTTAAAGTCCGTGTCACACTCATCACAAAGGTTGTTTATAAGTTTTGGTGAGTTTACCAGTAGGCTTTGACATATTTGGTTTTTACAGTCTAGTACACGTATAGGGTTTGTGCCTATGCGTCGGTTACAGTCATCACACAGTTTATCTTTTATCTCTGTCAAAAAACTGACGAGGTTTTGTTTGTATGGAGGCATACAAGTAGGGCAGCCTAAAGAGTTTATCTGAAGGTCAAAGCCTATGCCCAGCTCATTAAAGATTTGGCTTATCATGGTGATGATGGTAAAGTCTTCATAGACAGAAGCCTCTCCAAAACTCTCACAACCAAACTGGTGAAACTCTCTCAGGCGACCTTTTTGTGGTCTTTCATAACGAAACATAGGGCCATAGTAGTAAAATTTTTGTTTCATTGGTTGACGGTCAAGCTTCGTATGTACGAAGCTACGGACTACACCTGCTGTGCCTTCAGGACGCATACAGACATCATTACCTCCTTTATCTTCAAACTGGTACATCTCTTTACTGACGATATCTGAGCTGTCTCCCACAGAGCGTTTAAATAGAGCTGTCTCTTCAAGTATAGGGGTTTCTATATAACTATATCCGTATCGCTTAGCGATAGTTGTCGCTGTATCTATGATGAAGTTAAATCTTTCAGACTCTTCAAAAGTGAGGTCTTTCATACCACGGAGTGGATTTATCATTTTTATATCCTTGTCGAATATAAGGTGAGGTAGTAACCACACCCTATGAATTAATTATGGAATTATAGCTCTAAATAGCTCAATATCTTTTGATGGATGTTCTCTATACTGTCTGTGGCATCTACTTCAAGATAGTCAATGCCCAATTTTTGCAAACTTTCTTGCATTTTGTTTTGTACTGTTATAAGGTACTTTAAACCGCGGAGCTCTATACCATCTAACTCTTTTTCAGAGGTTCTTATAGTGAGTGTTTCCATATTGGTTAAAAATAAGATAATTTTATCTGGTAAATGACCATGGAGTGCAAATTTGTTAAGTGCTACAAGTTCGTCAAAGTCAAAGTCACCATTGGCAAGTGCATAGCCTATACCTGAGAGAAAACCACGGTCAGAGATGACGGTTTTGTCTTTGTTAGGTGCGACTACTTCCTCGTAATGTTCTGCACGGTCTGCGAGAAAAAGAAGAAGTTCTGCACGTTTTGAAGCTATAGAGTCAGAAAGGAGTATCTCTCTTGCTTTTTGTCCAAACTTTGTGCCACCTGGTTCGTGTGTAGTAATGACATGAGGGTATTTATTTACAAGTAACTCTAACTGCGTACTTTTACCACAGGTGTCTATGCCTTCAAAAAGTATATACATTACTTTTTATACTCTTTTATCATTTTGAGGACTGCAGGAGTTAGTAAATGATCTACTTTACCATCAAAAGGTAAAATGGAACGCACCACAGAAGAACTCACATAAGAGTACTCAAGGCTAGGCATAAGAAATATGGTCTCTAACTCTTTTTTGAGTGAAGAGTTGGCATAACCCATTTGTATCTCATATTCGAAGTCACTTACGGCTCTTAGTCCACGTATGATGACGTTTGCATTTAGTGAGTCTGAAAGGTCTACAAGGAGGTTATCAAAGCCTACTACTTTTAAGTTAGTTAACTCTTTTGTGGCAGCCTCAAGCATAGCGATACGTTGCTCTGCTGTAAACATAGGATTTTTAGAAGCACTCACCGCTACAGCAACCACCACTTCATCAAACAAAGAGCAAGCACGCTTCATAATGTCTAAATGTCCCACCGTTACAGGGTCAAATGTCCCTGGGTATATGGCACGTCTTACGTTACTCATTTATTTGTCTCCCCATCTCTCATATAGATTATTTTTTATACCCAAAACATCATACCACTTACCGATGATGAATTTTTCCATCTCTTCCAAACTGGAAGATTCGGAGTAGTATCCCATGACAGGTGGTGCGATAATAACACCAAGTGTAGCCAACTTTTGCATATTTTCTAAAGCGATAGCTGAAAATGGTAACTCTCGTGGTGCTAGAAGTAGCTTTTTTTGTTCTTTAAGTGCCACAGCAGCTACACGTGATGGTAGGTTGTCGCTTATGCCACAAGCTACTTTGGCAAGTGTATTCATACTACAAGGTATGATCGCAGTCGCATCTACACGGAAAGAACCACTTGAAATAGATGCTGCGATGTTGCCTGAAGAGTGAAGGGTCACCTGTTTGTTCTCAAAACTCTCTACTGTCAAGGCATTGTCAGAGACTACGACGTGTACTTCTATGCCTGAAGGTAAGTAGTCTACAAACTTTTTACCTAACTGAACACCGCTTGCTCCTGTGATGGCTACTACTAATCGCATATATGACCTTAGATTTTATTAAAACGATTATATCAAAAACAAATTAGAGGGCTATAGAATGACATTATAAGTTTGATTATGTTAAAAATAAAACAATAATACTAAAGGTGCATAGCCATGACAAAAAAAGAACTTTCTATCAACATCAAATGGGATGAATTTGAGATGGGGACGTGTCGATTGTTTGTGGAAACACTGGGTCAGTACATCCCCACACTGTTTTTCCAAGACCACAAGCCTAAACCCACAGTCTCAAACACCATGCTACAAGCAGTCAATGACATACTCGCTATGGATATGCAAGAGTTTGACAGACTAGTAGAGATACTAAATGCTAAAGAGTATAAAATAAAAGAGATACACATAGACCAAGATAATGATGTCTTTGAAGGTGTGTACTCAGAAGTTATAGTAAGTACAGGTTCAGATATTCAATCAAGTGTTGTCGTGAAAGATGGCAAATTTATGTTTGTTAATGATGGTACTTATTTTGATACGCTTGAGGTATCTAAAAAAGAGACTAAAGTTAAAAGCATCACTAAAGCAGACAAAGAAAAGTTAGTTACGATGATGATGTCTTCAGAATAATTTAGAATAATATAGAGTGATATTTTATAAGTGTTGGAGCGGGCGAAGGGATTCGAACCCTCGACAGCCTGCTTGGAAGGCAGGAACTCTAGCCACTGAGCTACGCCCGCATGAAATATATATGATTCATTTTACAGTATATAGTGCACAAGTTTTATTTTTGGACTTTATTCAAAAATGATTGTATTTGTGGTACCGCAGGTCGGATTCGAACCGACACGCCCTAAAGCAGAAGATTTTGAGTCTACCAAGTCTACCAGTTCCATCACTGCGGCTTATGTACAATTTCATGAGAAAATGTAGATGGGATTCTACAAGGTATGTGCTTAAACATCGTTTAGCTGAGGAGTAAAAGGCTATTTTATATTAATTTGTTATAATGTCTTCATTAATTAATATCAAGGTAGAATTTTTGAAAATTACGATTATTATTACAGCCATATTATTCATATATGTAGCATTTTCTACGTTTTATCATGATACAACACTCATTGGGAATATTGGTAAAATCATTGGTGAGACCAATATCGCACTTTTTGGACATTTGGCATATATTAATGTTTTTATTGTTTTTTATCCGCTTTATAAACTTTATACAGATGCTAGGGCACGAAAAAACATCGATTTTTATTTGGGATGGATACTTTTACTTATCTCACTTATACTTTTTGCCTCGTTGGTACTAGAAGTAGAACATATAGGTTTTATCGGTACACAGATTATTGAATTCTTGGAACCATATATCGGTAAAGCAGGGTTATGGCTATTTTGGCTTATGGTTAGTTCTTTGGCATTGGTATTTATTATAGATGATGATTTTAAATTTTCCCATTTAAATATAAAAATGCCTTCATTTTCATTCTCCTTTGGATGGTTTTCTAGTCTATGGGTGAGTGTAAAAAGTATGTTTCAAAAAATATTAACCAATCCTTTTGCTTCTCCATCACTTGAAGATGAAATGATGCCAGTTTTAGATCTTGTTGAGGAAAAACCTAAACGAAAAAAGGCTGTACGTAAACCTACAGTGAAAAAAATAGCACCTCAAAAGACTTTGTCTGCTTCTGAAGTAGCAGCTGCTGAGGAGCTAAATGCACGTAATTATACTGTCAATAACGAAGATTCTGTCATTAATGAGATACTTGAGTTGGAAAAAGAGATAGTGCCAGAGCATACGATAAATTCACATGTTGAAATTGTAGAAGAGTTGGAAGAAAACTCAAAACTGATGGATGAAATAGAAAAAGGAAAGGTGGCAAAACCGAAAAACTTTAAGCTTCCTAAACTCGATTTTTTACAAAAAGCACCTAAAATTACCAAAAAAGTGAACGAAGCAGAAATAGATAGAAAAATAGAAGATTTATTATCTAAACTACAACAATTTAGAGTTGAAGGTGATGTGGTACGTACATATTCTGGTCCATTGGTCACGACTTTTGAGTTTAAACCTGCACCAAATGTTAAAGTCTCCAAAATTTTAAATTTACAAGATGACTTAGCTATGGCCTTAAGTGCAGAGACTATACGCATACAAGCACCTATACCAGGTCGTGATGTCGTGGGAATAGAGATACCTAATGAGAGTATAGATACTATTTATTTACGTGAAATCCTTGAGTCTAATGTTTTTAAAGAAGCCTCATCTCCTTTGACTGTAGCTTTAGGTAAAGACATCGTAGGAAACCCGTTTATCACAGATATTAAAAAGCTTCCACATTTACTTATAGCAGGGACAACAGGTTCTGGTAAATCAGTGGGTATTAATGCAATGATACTTTCACTCCTTTACCGAAATGACCCAGATCAGTTAAAGTTGATGCTTATTGACCCTAAAATGCTTGAGTTTGCTTCATATGAAGATATACCCCATCTTATCACACCTGTTATCACTGAACCTGCCAAAGCTATAGCTGCACTAGCGAACATGGTAGGAGAGATGGAGAGACGTTATAAGCTTATGGCTGAAGCACGTACGAAAAACATAGAGAACTACAACGAAAAAATTAAAAAGATAGGGGAAGAACCATTCCCTTACATTGTAGTTATCATAGATGAATTAGCTGACCTTATGATGAGTGGGGGTAAAGAGGTAGAACATTCTATTGCAAGACTTGCACAAAAGTCACGTGCTTGTGGTATACACCTTGTGGTTGCTACCCAAAGACCATCCGTAGATGTTGTCACAGGTATGATAAAAGCAAACCTTCCCTCAAGACTTAGCTACCGTGTAGGTTCACGCATAGACTCTAAGGTGATCTTAGATGCTATGGGTGCAGATAGCTTACTGGGACGTGGTGATGGACTCTTTACTCCTCCAGGTTCTACAGGGCTTGTACGTATTCATGCACCGTGGAACACAGAAGAAGAGATAGAACAAGTTGTAGAATATATCAAAGCACAGCGTGTACCAGAATATGATGAAAGTTATTTGGTCGCAGGGGGTGCAGCTGCAGTTTCAAATGGTAGTGATACAGAGATAGTACTTGATTCTCTCTATGAAGAGGCAAAAATGGTTGTACTCAATGACAATAAAACTTCTATCTCTTACCTTCAACGTAAATTACAAATTGGGTATAACCGTTCTGCGAATATTATTGAGCAGCTTGAAGCTAAAGGAGTACTCTCAGCTCCTAATGCAAAAGGTAACAGAGAAATACTCTAAAGCATTTAAACTACCCTTAAATATGTATTGTTTTTGGGTTTTTTTGTCACCATCCGATACATAAAATTCTTCTCTTTTATATACAGAACCAATAGCGGCTTATTCAAATTATATTTTGTTAATATTAGGGACAAAATATTATACAGGAGACCACCATGGCCTTATTAGAAGAATATAGAGCACATACGGCAGAACGTGCCAAGTTAGGTGTACCACCACTT
>DQVJ01000121.1 GCA_015661795.1 Sulfurovum sp. | reverse complement strand
TCTGTACCCATGGGGCAACTTGACGAAAAAAGAAAAAAATTACTACTCACTGCATTAGAAGACTATGAAAAAACACTGCTCTTTACCGCAGAACGACCAGAATCACAGCTTTCTTTAGCACTCTTTTACTTGGCTAGAGGTAAAAAGGGAAAAGCAGAAGAGGCATATATAGAAGCATTAAGACTGCAAGAAAAATTTGTGCCAGTGTATGTGAACTACAGTAATTTTTTACTCTCAGAAGGTAAAAAAGAAGAAGCATATGAGATGTTACAAAAAGGGCTCAAAAATGTCCCTAATGTTGGCATACTTTACCATGCATTAGGACTTTGGTATATACGCAATAAAGAGAAGAGCAAAGCCTTAAAAGCACTTAAAAAAGCCTATACTCTAGAACCAGACAATACTAGGTTCTCTTATGTCTATGCTGTAGCATTAAGTGAAACGAATACCAAAGAAGCAGTGGAAGTGCTTGAAGCTATTTACCCAAAACATACGGGCAATGTGCAAGTAGTGTCAGGATTGGTATATTACTATCAACAAATAGGGGAAAGTGAAAAAAGTGCTGAATTTAAGAAAAAACTCAAAGCTTTACAGCACTTTGAAGTAAGATAAATAGAGTAATTCTATTGTGAGTATAGAAAAGATTTTGTCTACAGTTGTGCTTGAGTAGGATTACACTTTTTACGCCCATGATACCATCCATCTTGATAATCTTTGTTATTGTTAAAAGAGCTAGAGTCTTTAGAATATTCTCCTTTGGCAGTTGCACAACCATCATGAGAACCTTCTTTAAAATTTGGGCTTTGTACGGGTTCTGGAATAGCTGAACTCGTACATGCCGTAAATAGTATTGATGTAAGTGCAACAAGGGACACATTAATTATTTTTGTCATTTTATTTCCTTAATTTAATTGATAATATAAAAAATTATATCAAAAAATAAGTTCTTTAATGATAAGTTTCACTTAAAAGAATATAATTTATAAATTGATTGGAAAAAAGGAAAATTATATGCGAAAATTTTTAGCTATGGGACTCATTTTTATGTTCTCTATTCAGTTTATGCATGCTGAAGATACAAAGAGTAAAGTACACCCTTTAAGCAAATCAAAATTTGCTGTTGTAGGCAGTAGTGGTCAAGAAAAGATTGTTGATCTTTCAGGGCAAAATTACATCGTAGTGTCACTTAGGGAAAAGGGAGCAGATGGTGCAGCTTATGCCATAGATAGTGATGGTGTTATTTGGTGGGCTGCTATCATATCTTCAGGTGCCAAAGGACATGAAACACCATCAGGAATTTTTAATGTTTTCAGAAAAGAGCGTTTCTACATGTCAAAAGCCCATCCTGATCCAAAAGGTATAAACAATATGGATTTCTCTTTATGGTTTACACATAGAGGTCATGCTATACATATGGGTAATGACGATGCCATGTCTCATGGTTGTATTCATGTAGGGTCAAAAGGTGCCAAAAGTATGTTTAACTGGGCAAAAAAAGATAAAACAAAAGTGGTTATCACCAGAGAACATTTTATGCCATTTGCATATTATGATCTCTTAAAAGCAGGGTACAAAGAGACTGAAAAAACACCAGCACATATAAAAGCAGCTATTAGAGCATTTCCTCCCGTTATGCCAAAAATGGGTGAGTAATGTTACCTAAGATTGAGGGGATCATTCACCTCCCCCCTCTCATAGAATAAGTTTAAAACTTAAAATTTAAACCAAAGATGAGTCCGTGCGTGACAGTATCATAAACAAAATGGTCACGAGTACCTAGCGTACCTTCTTCATAATCTACCCATGTTGCTTTATATTTTACATCTACATCGAGTAAGTCGTTAATCGTATAGATGATACCTGCCGAAGTAGCATAAGTAATGTCTGCCCCACCTTGAAGAGGCATATAAACAGCATAATGGTGATGTGCAGATTCTCTGGTTTGGCATATTACTATAAGCAAACAGGTGCGCTGAAAAAAAGTAAAATGTATGAAGAAAAACTAAAAGGCTTACAGAGTTTTTCTGTATGCTAAGATGAAATTTTGATATACTATAATTAAAACTGACCCTGAAAAGAGGAACAGAGATGAACTTACTTATAAAAGTCTTGCTAATCTGGTTATTTTTTATTTCTATGCTTAGCTCATTTGAAGTTTCTTGGGAAGGGAAGTGGCAAGTTAATTGGCGTGATGGTGCTTACATTTTGTCACTTAATCAAGAAGGTTCTGATGTAAACGGTACTTTTGAGCCATCACATGGTATCTTAAGAGGAGAAATTCAAGATAATACATTAAAAGCAAGAACTATCACTGCACTTGGTGTTACAAATGAGCTTATATTTACAATATCTGAGGATAAAAAATCTTTTTTTGGGAATACAAAATATGGAGAATGGGTCACCGGAATCCGAGTAGATGATAAGAGAAAATCAAATACGGTAGAGGTAGATCAATACTCCCCTTTAAAAGCTTTTTACTCTTTCTTGGCACTTGGTAATGCAGTGAGAGCAGGGAATTATGATTTGCTTGTAAAAGCTATGAATATTATTTACTTTTCGGAAGATCAAAATAAGTTGAAGCATTCTGCTAAACTTGCTCTTGTAAGTAAGTTGTTCGATATCATTGATGAAACACTTGTAGACAAACTGGACTTCTTTAAAGAAAATGCAGATGAAAGTCATATGATTCTATTACAGCAATTGGGTACGGATGTACGCGTACCTCTTACTTTCATACAAGATCATGTAAGTGAAAAATGGATGATAAAGCTGCCTGACGAGACATCACTTGAGGCAACACTTAAAGCACTGTTAACTGCCAGAGGAAAGTATGAGATTGACGGACAGTCTAATCTTTTATTATCTACTCCACGAGATACTATACGTACTTTCTATGAACAATATGATCGTTGGGAAGAGGGTGGTAAAAAGTATGTGATCTCCACTTTGAACTTATCAGAGGTAGATCCTGCTATACATGCATGGCAGGCACCATTGCTTGCCTATTATCTTAAAAGTGTTTTAGATCGTATCTCTTATATCGTTTTTCAGGAAATACCAAATGACCCCAAGAGTAAAAAAGATTATGTCCATTTTTATCATCCAAAAGCCAATATCGTGCTTAGACCATATACTGTTGAAGGAAAAACGATATGGCAGTTTTCATCCGAAACACTTAGAACCATCGATGAACTCTATAATGAAATTGAAAGTGTGAAAATGAAATTTCCTACAAAGGAAATCAAAGAGAATAATCTTTACTTTCAACTTAAGGGTACAGCAAAACATATATCCCCGTGGTTGCTACAAAAAATTTATTATTCTGAAATATGGCAAATTATTTTACTCTCAATCATTGTGTTGATTGCCTTAGGTATTGGGTGGCTTATACGCTATGCAGTATTATATTTTTTTAAAAGGTTTTATATCACCAAAAGATGGACAGTAGAGCAAATTACTCTACAGTATATCAGGCCGGTACAAATAGGTACCTTTTCACTGGTTTTACTTAATGGAGCCCATCAACTAGGCCTTCCTAATATCATATTCTCCATCATAAAATCTTTTACCCATCTTCTTATGGTTGTCTCAGTTACATGGATCGCCTATAATCTCATTACAATTCTTTTTGCAATGATGCTCATTCATGCGAAAAGAACCTCTACCAATATTGATGAAATCATCATTTCGCTTGCGGGGAGTATTTTAAGGATACTTATTATTACCCTTGCGATATTTACTGTTGCAGAGATATTTAATATACCATATCAAACCGTTGTTGCAGGATTAGGAATAGGTGGACTTGCTTTTGCCATTGCGGCTAAAGACACCATTGCCAACTTTTTTGGATCTGCTATCATCATTGCAGACAGACCTTTCAAAACCGGTGACCGTATAAGGATTGGTTCAGATATTGGATTCATAACCAATGTTGGAATACGATCTACAAAGATAAGAACCATCGAAGATACAATATTGACCATACCTAACAATAAAGTTACCCAAGAAATGATAGATAATTACAGCGAGCGTAACACGATGCGTATAGATACAGATTTCTATTTTGCGTTACATACTACAAAGGAGGTGTTAGATAAAATCGATATAGAATTATCTACTTTTTTACATGAACATAAAGATGTCGATAACTCTCAGATTATTCTGACGGGTGTAAATGACTTTACTAAACGTGGCATCAATTTTTCTTTGAGCTTTTTTATAAAAGCAAAGACTGAGATGCAATATAGTGATATGAGACATCGTATTGTGACAGAGATGGGTCAGATGATAAGGGAGAATGGAATTGAAATGGTCATGGTAAATCTGGAACCCATATCTGAAATTGGAGATTAGTTACTATTATTAAATACAGTAACTAAATTTTCCCTTCTAGAAAATGACCCAGTATTTGACTCACAAGTTCAATGCGTTCTTCAAAACTTTTTTTTGAAGCTCTTTCGTTGACTGTATGATCACCATCTCCATAAGGTCCCCAGCCATCTAGAGTTGCTACACCCTGTGCCGATATGACGTTAGCATCACTCACACCACCTCTTTTTTCTGTGGGTAAACTGATATTACACAGTGTGTTGATTTTATCTACAAATGCCATCTGCTCAGGTGAAGGTTGCATGACATCTCTTTGTATACCTCCTGAGAGTGTTGACGAGGTACCCTCAACATGAGAATGAGCCATGATTTTATCTATTGCGTTGAGTACCCTGTCTCTCTCATCTGTTGTTGTGTACCGTAATTCAAATGTAAGATGTGCCTGTGGAGAGATGGTGTTAGCACCTAGTCCACCTTTTAACTTTCCAACATTAACAGTCGTTTGTTTATCAAGATTGGTTAAAGCCACAAGTTCTATGAGTTTATGTGCAGCTTCAAGGTTAGCATCTGCACCATCGCTATAATGGTTTCCCGCATGTGCAGCTTTGCCTTCAATGTCGACAAAGAATGTTCCTACACCTTTACGGCCTACTACGATCTCCTCCTTCACACCAGCAGCTTCAAATACCATACAGTAGTCATACTCTTTGGCAATAGCAGCTGAGAGATATTTACTGTCATCACTGCCTGTCTCTTCATCGCT
>DQVJ01000247.1 GCA_015661795.1 Sulfurovum sp. | reverse complement strand
AATGGAGAAATATCAACTGAATGGAACCCAGACTCGATGAAAGCATTAGATATACAGAATCAAGACCAAAAAAACTTTGCCCTTAACGAACTTAAGCTTGCAAAACAACGTGGTGCAAAAGAGATAGGGCTTGATGCATTCACTCATGTAAAAACGGAGCAACAGGTTCCATGGTTAAAAGAGATGAAAAGAAGATATCCGTCAATTAAATTTTGGGAAGAGAGTGTCCAGCGTGATTCTCTTCATACTGAATCATCTTTATTCTTACAGCCAAATGTAAAATGGTTTAATAAAGATGAAGATGGTTCAAAATATGATAAACCACCACTTTTAGCAAACTATCTTAACCCAAAAGCAGAAGTACTTGTGTGGCTTACAGGAACATGGGGAGACGGACGAAAGGGTATTAACAGTAAATACGTTGAAAAACTAACTAAAATGGGTTACACCCCTATTTTAGTTCCTTCTAGTAGTAATATATATGGAGCAAATCCATTTATAGATTTGACAAATATGGACTCTACTTTATATGAGTGTTGTGACGGTGAAGATAATGATGGTGATGGAAAAATGGATTGGCCTTACGATGAAGGATGTGAATCTCCTACGGATGATGAAGAATAAAACGCCTCTATTTTTAATTTTATATGATAAAATGAGTTAAAATATAATTTTAACTCGTTTATTTCGGGTTATACTAGTAGGATAATATGAGTATTCATACCCCCAAAATAGAAAAAAAAGTAACGTTAACAACCATAGCTAAGATGAAAGGCAAAGAGCCTATTACTATGGTTACAGCCTATGATGCACTATTTGCAGGTCTTTTTGATACTGAAGTCGAGATGATACTTGTAGGTGATAGTCTTAATATGAGTTTTCTAGGGAAAGAAGACACACTAAGCGCCACAATGGATCAGATGATATATCATACACAAGCTGTGTGTAATGGTGCAAAGCTTCCCCTTATTGTACTAGATATGCCTTTTGGTTCCTACTCCACAGTAGATGATGCCATACATAATGCGACAAGAGCTTACCAAGAAACCAACGCACAAGCCATTAAGATAGAAGGTGGAAAAGAGAGGGCTCACATCGTTGAGGCTCTTACTCAAAACTCCATAGCTGTGTTAGGACACATAGGTTTGATGCCTCAGTTTTTACGTTCAGATGGTGGCTACAAAATACGAGGAAAGACGAAAGAAGACATAGCATCTCTTGTATCAGACGCAAAAGCTTTAGAGGCTGCAGGTATTTTTGCATTGGTTGTAGAGGGTGTCAAAGAAGAAGCTGCCCGTGCTATCACTGAAGCTGTAAACATACCAACCATAGGCATAGGTGCAGGTAATGTCACAGATGGACAGGTATTAGTATGGTCTGATATGTTTGGTTTCTTTGAATCATTCAAGCCTAAGTTTGTAAAACAGTATCTTGATGGTGCAAAACAGATACGTAAAGGACTAGAAGCGTACAGAAATGAAGTTAAAGGACGAGAGTTCCCTAGTGAGGAATATACGTATTAATGGAGAGAATGGTAGAGTTAGAAAAATTTGAAAATGACGATTCGTATGAAATGACATTACGTCCATCTTCATGGGATGAATATATAGGGCAAGAGAAGATAAAAAAAAACCTAAAAATCTTTATAGAAGCGAGCAAGCGTAGAGAAGAAGCCTTAGATCACATTTTGTTTTTTGGTCCTCCAGGGCTAGGTAAAACGACTATAGCAAACATTATAGCAACTCAGATGAACGCAAACATAAAAACCACCGCTGCTCCCATGATAGAAAAAGCAGGTGATTTAGCAGCATTACTTACGAACATAGAAGAGGGCGATGTACTTTTTATTGATGAAATACACAGAATGTCTCCAGCTATTGAAGAGATATTGTATCCTGCAATGGAAGATTTTAGATTAGATATTATTATTGGTTCTGGTCCAGCAGCGCAAACTGTGAAAATAGATTTGCCACGATTTACACTTATAGGGGCAACGACACGAGCTGGTATGCTCTCTAATCCTTTACGCGAACGTTTTGGTATGCACTTTAGAATGCAGTTTTATAGTGCGGAAGAGTTGTCAAAAATCGTCATGCATGCTTCACATAAATTGGGAAAAATAACACAGATGAATGCCTCAGATGAAATAGCTAGACGTAGTCGTGGCACCCCACGTATTGCTTTGAGATTATTAAAAAGAGTAAGAGATTTTGCTGAGGTATTGGATGAGACAGATATAAGTCTTGAGCGTGCAAAATATGCATTAAATCAACTGGGTGTCAATAACTTAGGGTTTGATGAGCAAGATATTAGGCTTTTAGAGTTATTGGTGAGTGCCAAAAATAAACCGATGGGTTTGAGTACCATTGGTGCATCCTTAAGTGAAGATGAAGGTACGATAGAAGATGTTTTAGAACCGTATCTCATCGCAAATGGATACATAGAACGCACTGCACGTGGACGTATAGCCACACAAAAATCTTATGAACATTTTAAGTTAGGTGGCATAAGTGAAGGTTTGTTTGATGACTAAAGCAAACTTGATAATAACGGCATTATTTGTTTTGGCTATTATTGGTGCATATTCTGTATATCAACCTTTCTT
>DQVJ01000002.1 GCA_015661795.1 Sulfurovum sp. | reverse complement strand
TTAAGTAGACTCATGCAATGGGTTATGACTTCTCATGTAAGGTATTATCATAAGAAAAACAGAACATCTGGACATATATGGCAAGGACGCTATAAAAGCTTTATGGTAGAGAAGGAGAGTTATTATTTGACATTAATTCGGTATATAGAAGCCAATGCCCATAGAGCAAAATTAACCAAAAAAGCAGAAGATTGGAAATATGCTTCACTTCATGAAAGAGTAGAAAGAGATAGAGAACTGTTAAGTGAGCCATATATTGAACTTTATGATGAATGGGTAGAATATGTAAATCAACCTTTCAAAGAGAAAGAGTTAGAAAAGATACGAAACTCAGTAAATCGACAAGCACCACTTGGGCAAGAACAATGGCAAGTGAAAGTAGCGACTAAATATGGAATGTTGTCTACTGTGAGAAGACGGGGTAGACCTAGTTTTGAGAGTTAAAGTAGCCTTTTATTTCTTTTATTTCCTTACAATATAACTTGCTTGACATAATGTATCTATATGGATACGATATCAGTATGTATGAAATAAAATCAACAAATTTTTTTTCTCAATGGCTTATGAAACTAAAAGATTTCAAAGGTCGTGTTGCTGTAGCTAGACGAATTGAGAGAATGGAACATGGAGACTTTGGTGATGTAAAGTCTCTGGGTGCATCCATTTCTGAATTGAGAATTCATACGGGACCAGGATATAGGATTTATTTTACCAAGCGGGAAGAATAGATTATTATTTTATTGGTAGGTGGAGATAAATCTACCCAGTCTAAAGATATAGAAAAAGCAAAAAAAATGCTAAAGGAGATCGATAATGAATAATGAATTGATACATTTTGATATTACTGAGTATCTAGACAGTGAAGAAGCGATGGCTGAATACCTTTCACAGGTACTTGAAGATGGAGATAATGAAGAGTTCTTAAGAGCCATCGGTCATATTGCCAAAGCAAAAGGTATGGCACAAATAGCAAAAGATACTGGTTTGGGAAGAGAAAGTTTATATAAAGCATTTCGCCCTAATGCAAAACCGAGATTTGATACCGTAATGAAGGTGATAGATTCTTTGAAAATTCAATTGAATGCTACACCTCAATTAACATAATAGGTGTACTTTTACTAAGTTATACTATTTAAAGTAGTATAACTTAGTAAAAAAAGTGTCCCTAAAAGTGTATCTTGTATGTCGATAGACATAGTAAATACGGGAATAGGGCATAACTTATCGTTGCACCTTATGTTAATTGTATGAAAACTAATACCTACCTTTTTATTTAAGTTATAAAAAAGATTCCTAGAAAATTATTGTAAAGATATAGACCACTAGAAGCATGATTAAATCTATTTTGCTATAATCAAATAAAAAAGAATTTCAATGAAAATATTATTATTGTTCTTGGCACCTTTGTTTATATATGCTAAAGTACACTATGCAAAAGTTGAACCTTACGAATCTATCGTTTTAAAGTCATCCGTAAATGCTTTGGTTGTTGAGGTGGATCTTGATTCTGAAGGCAGTATGGTAGATTCAAAAAGGATAATACATTTAGATGATACCCTTGATGAAGTTAATCTTGAGTTATTAGAAGAAAGTGTTATATTACTGCATGAAATGTTGGATATCAATAATGATATTGCTAGCAGTTTAAAAAATACTGTAAAAAGAAAAGAAGAGTATTATCAACGTATTAATAAACTTATGACAGCTTCAAAGACACAGAAAGATAATGCTTTTAGCAGTTTTACATCTGCAAAAACGCAATACCTTGGTATCCGTGAGAAGATAGTGAATTTGAAAAAACAGATACTGGATATGCATTCTAGAATAGAACAGTTGAAAGATACCATACGTAAAAAATCTTTAGTAGTAACTAATAAGTATATTTACAAAATCATGGTAAGAAAAGGTGACTATGTAGTGCCTGGGGCTTCGTTGGTACATGTGATGGATAAAACTCGAGCCAAGTTAGTGGTTTTTTTAGAAGCAGATGAGTTAAAAGGTTTAGAAAGAAAAAGTGTATATCTCAATGGTAATAGAACACAGTATAAAGTCGATAAAGTTTGGAAAGTAGCGGATGAAAAATTTATCTCTTCTTATAGAGCTGAGATTTATATCCCCGCACCTAAGAAAATGTTTTCCAAGTTGATGAAAGTAGAGATTAGAGAATGATACTCACGACGGCATGTGCACTGGATTGTTATGATGCTTGTAAAATCAAAGTTACAGAAGGTATGTTTCCCAAAATGACAGGAGACAATGAACATCCTGCAGGGGATGGATCATTATGTACGTTTCTGAATAGAAGTATCCATAATGAAGTACGTATAGAAAAACCGCGTGTCAATGGTGTAGAAGTAACTATGGATGAAGCGATGCATGCTGTATACAATGCATTCAAGAAAGAGGCATCTTTGCTTTGGAGAGGTTCAGGAAATATGGGTGTTATGCAAGAAGTAACTAACTTGTTCCTAGAGAGAATGAATGGGACACTTACACATGGAAGTCTTTGTGATGGTGCTGGAGATGCAGGTATCGTTGCGGGCAGAGGGGTGAATAGGGTCTTACCTCTTGAGCAAATAAAAGAGGCGGATACGGTAGTGATATGGGGAAGGAATGTGACCGTCACCAATGCACATATCATGCCATTTTTGGCAGAAAAAAATATAGTGGTTATAGACCCTGTGAACACAGTTATAGCAAAAAAAGCTGAGTGTCATATCCAGATACAACCTCGAAGTGATATCTATTTAGCATTAGCCCTCGTACGTATTTTAGTTATGGAAGATAGACAAGATAATGAATGGTTAGAAAAATTTGCACCTGAATATAAGGCTTTTTTTGATTTCATATGTGAATTTAAAATGAGTTCTCTTTTAGGGTATTGCGGTGTTGATTTGGATGAAGTGAAGGCTATGATACCTTATCTATGTGACAAAAAAGTTGTTTTTTTAGTAGGTACAGGTGTACAGAAATACACTACTGGAGATACAGTGTTACGTGCCATCGACTCCCTTGCTGCTACGCTTGGAATGTTTGGTAAAAAAGGGTGCGGTGTACACTATCTTTCCAATTCAAAGTTAGGATTTGACAATCCTTTTGACGTTGTTTGTAAAACAGTTTCGAAAGTTACAACAGAGTTTTCAGACTTTGATACAGTGTTTATACAGGGGGGAAATCCGGCAGAATCTATGCCTGATAGTACACGTGTATGTAAATCTCTGGAGAAAGTAGAAAATCTGATTTATTTTGGACTTTATGAAAATGAAACATCAAAAAGGGCAAACATTGTCATTCCTGCTAAAAACTTTTTTGAGAAAGAAGATGTCAGACTTTCTTATGGTCATCACTATGTAGAAAAGATGAATAAAATCGTAGATTCACACATCGGAATAAGTGAATATGCGTTTACGCAATATCTTTTTGATGCTTTTCGTTTAAAAGGGCTTGAAAGTGAGGAACATTACATACGTGTTTGGCTGAATCAATGTAAGAAAGAAGACGGAAACTATGTTTCTGCGGGATATGAAGACATACCTTATGCCCAAGGTTTTGGAAAAGGGGGTAATGAGCCGTTTATATTTATCAATAAGTTGGATGATAGCTTTTTTTATTCTGCAGATGTAGATAAAAGATTTTATTTTTTGTCTTCGAAAACAAGCAAGGCACTCAATACACAGTTTAAACGTGATACGAAAATACAAATACATCCTAAAGTTGGTTACTTAGAAGGTGATAAAGTTAAAATATCATCAAATTATGGTGTAGTTGAGCTTGAAGTTGTCCTTAACGAGCATATAAGAAGTAATTGTGTGCTGGTGACTAGCAATACTTTAGGAGTAAATTTTTTGACACCAACGATGCAGAGTAATGAAGGTGAAAATGCCTGTTATCAGGAAGTAAAAATACAAATAGAAAAAATATAAGGATAAATAAAATGACTTTAGAAGAACAAGACAAACAGTACATATTACAAACATACGCACGTGATTATACAAACTTTGTAAAGGGAGTAGGCTCTACATTATATGATGAAAATGGCAAAGACTATATAGACTTTGCATCAGGTATTGGGGTTAATTCTGTAGGCCATGGAAATGATATCTTGACTTCGGCTATTTGTGAGCAAACGAAAAATATTATACATATTTCAAACCTGCAAGTGATCGAACCACAAGCGAAATTAGCACAAAAAATAGTGGACTTAAGTGGATATGACATGGGTATATTTTTTGCCAACTCAGGTGCGGAAGCAAATGAAGGAGCTATAAAAATAGCACGTAAATATGGTGAAACAAAGTTTAACAATAAACGCTACAAGGTGATTACTTTAGAACATTCTTTTCATGGTCGAACCATTACTACAGTCAAAGCAACAGGTCAAGAGAGTTTTCATACTCCTCATTTTTCTCCTTACCCTGATGGGTTTTCTTATGAAAAGAGTATAGAAGATGTTTATAAGGCTATTGATGATGAAACGGTAGCTGTTTTGATTGAGCTTGTGCAAGGTGAAGGTGGTGTACAACCTTTTGAAAAAGAGGAGATCCAAAAACTGGCTAGACACTTAAAAAGTAAAGAGATTTTATTAATTGTTGATGAAGTACAAACAGGTGTATACCGTACAGGAGAATTCTTAGCTTCAAATCTATATGAAATTGAACCAGATATTATTACATTGGCTAAAGGTTTAGGTGGTGGGGTACCTATAGGTGCTGTGATGACGAGACATAAAGAAGTTTTGAGTGCTGGAGATCATGGGAGTACTTTTGGAGGTAACTATCTAAGTACAACAGCGGGTTTAGCTGTTTTAGACATATTAACTCCTCTTTATGAGAGTGGTACTTTAGATGAAGTTTTTATTTATTTTTCTCATAAAGTCAAAGATATAGTCGATAAATATACTCATTTATTTGAAAAAGAAGTAGGTTTAGGGTTGATGCGAGGATTACGGGCAATAAATACAGAAATACAAGCAGAAGTGATAAAAAACTGTTTAAAAGAAGGTTTAATAGTTTTAAAAGCAGGTCGTAATACCGTACGTTTTTTACCAAGTATAACTATTAGTAAAGATGAAATAAATGAAGGATTCAAACGTTTTGAAGAAGCTATTAGTACTTTGTAGTCTATTGACAGCTAGTATATATGGGGATGAATTGGGAGATATACTCTCCACAAATAAAGAGCTTTTGTTTGATTATGATTTTCAAAGTAACGAGTTGGAAAGTGATAAGTTATCGAAAAGTTGGATTAATCCTATTACCTTGCGTTATGGAAAAGATTATTCTACGCAGTTTGGTAATCAAACGATTATTGTCGGTACTTTTAGTATTGTGATTGACCAACCAATTTTCAGATCAGGGGGCATTTATTATGCTATTAAATATTCAAATGCCCTTCGTGATGCTAACAATGCAGAGATTACGTTTCAAAGACGTAAAATGATTGGAGACGCGGTTTCTATACTTTTTAATTTAGAAAAAACAAAGTTAGAACAGGAAAAATTAAAATTATTAATCAAAAATGATATTATAGATATACGTCAAAAACGTGATAGTTATAATACGGGCCTTTTGGATAGTAGTTTTTTAGACCAAGCTATCTTAAAGAAAAATCAGGATGAAATAGCTTTACTTGAGATGGAATTCAATGTATTAGAATTAAAACAAAGGTTTGCTATACTAAGTGATAAAAAGCCTGAGAACTTAAAACTTCCTGTACTAAAATTGATAGATAAATCACAGTATGTAGAAAAAAATCTCGAATTAAAAGTAGATAGATTACGTGCAATACAGTCAGAGTACAATGAAAAAATTACATGGGCTAAATATTTGCCAACAGTTTCTTTGCAAGGACGATATACGGATGGTGATATAAATCCTCTATTTGTTGGACCTAATTCTATACTGCAAGAGCAATACTATAATTATGGATTTTCTATTTCTATGCCTATTGATGTGAATTCATTTGATGATATTGAAGCGAGTAAAGTTGAAAAGCTAAAAGCTGCAGTACAGGTCATAGACAGAAGAGAAACTGTAGAGGAAGAGTATCAATGGATATACAACAGTTTAGATATCTTGAATAAAAAAATATTTTTAGCAAAAAAAGATGAAAAAATATATAACAGTCTGTTTCGTGTGACGAAAAACCTTGCAGAAGTAGGAGAGAAGACCTCTCTTGATGCAGATATTATGCATAATTCTCTTCAGATAAGAAAGATAGATCAAAAGATATATGAAATAGATAAACAAATACAATTATTGAAATTGTATATACGGGTGGAAAATGTACTTTAGTAAATATATGAATGAGTGGCTTTATGGTGAAGAGGGGTATTATAAAACATTTAAGGCAATAGGAAAAATAGGAGATTTCTACACAGCTGTAAGTACAAGTCGTTTTTTTGGTGCGAGTATTGCCAATTATTTTTATCAGTTACTCAAAGACGATAAAGCCAACAAAGACGGATGGCTCATAGAAATTGGAGCACACCAAGGATATTTATTATGCGATATGATCCAATGGCTTTATACTTGTGATCCCCAGTTGGTAAAAACCCTCAAGTTTGGTATTGTTGAGCGTCAAAATGAGGTGAGAAAAGCACAATTGGCATATATACATGAGCGTTTTGGTGATGATATTGAAATCACACATTTTAATGATATCTCAGATGTTAAAGTCAACTATGCTTTTGTAGTCGCAAATGAAATTTTTGATGCGTTTCCTTGTGAGTTGTTAAGGAACGGTAAGGTTGCATTAGTGATAGATGATAAGATAGTATGGGAAGATGCAACAGAAAAGATGTTGAGTTGGGCTAAGAAACATCATTTAAAGCAAGGTGAGGTGGCACAAGGTTATGAAAAGTTTGCCAATGAGATGGCTACAGGTATCAAGAAATGTGATTTTGTGACATTTGATTATGGCGAGAAATATGTAAGGAATGATTTTTCTATTCGTGTTTATCGATCCCATGAGACCTTTCCTCTATTTGATGATGACTTAGTACTTTGTGAATCATTTAAAAAAGATGATATTACATATGATGTTAACTTTGGACATGTAAGCGAAGCATTTGAAGCAGAAAATTTTACTGAAGTGCTTTATGAGACCCAAGCACGTGCTTTGATACGTTTTGGTTTGATAGATATATTAGAACAGTTTTCTAAACATGCGACTCAAGAGCAATATGCAAGGGAAGCAGATAGAATCAAAACATTGATTTCACCCACGATGATGGGTGATAGATTTAAAATGATACACTTAAAAAAAGTGTAACTAATTCATCGCTTTGAGCATGGCACATCTTTTAATAGACGCTGCTTCATTACCAAACATTTGCGTGTATTTTTCAAACTTATCTGCTCCAATCATACTTATACATTCTTCTCTTCCCATAATAGATGAAGCAGTTGTTGTCTGATTTTGTGTTAATTTTGTAGTATTCTGAGGTTTTTGTTTTGTTTTTGGATACATATACTCTGAACTATAGTTGTCATCTTCAACTTTTTTTAACTTGACATTTCTTTTCCGTACTTTTTGTAGAGAACTACTGGTTTTCTTACCTTTTAATGCATCAATTTGTGATTGTTGTTGTTGAATCAGTAATCTCTGTTGTGCATTTTTATTTTGGAGTTGTGTGTATTCTGTT
>DQVJ01000094.1 GCA_015661795.1 Sulfurovum sp. | reverse complement strand
TTACAAGGTCACCCTATGGAATACGGAATACTCTCAGTCGCTATCCCCATACTCACAATCATTTTAGCCATACTAACCAAAGATGTTATTGTCTCATTAATAGGTGGAATCTTTACTGGTTTTCTAGTTTTAAATGCTTATAATCCTGCAAATGCATTTATAGCACTCTTTGATGGTATCATCACTCTTTTTCAAGAAGGGTGGATAGTCAAAACTCTTTTGTTTATGCTGCTTATTGGAGCTATTATCAACTTACTTTCTATCTCTGGTGCGGTGGCTAGTTTTGTGTCCTACCTAAGCCAAAAAGCAAAACGCATAGACTCTCCCAAAGGTGCAATGCTTTTAGCCTACATCATTGGTATACTCATTTTTATAGAGTCTAGTATCACTGCTCTTGTAGCGGGAACCGTAGCCAAACCTCTGTTTGACAAAAATGGTGTCAGCCGGGAAAAACTAGCCTATATCTGCGACTCAAGTTCTTCACCCATTTGTACACTCATACCTCTAAATGCATGGGGAGCTTTACTCTTAGGACTCATCGTGACTGCCATAGATGCTCAAGTTATCTCTGGAGATGCTGTCTCTTTGCTCATCGCTTCTATACCATATAACTTTTACTCTATCCTTACCTTACTCATTTTACTCACTACTATACTATGGAAATGGGATATAGGCCCTATGAAAGAAGCCCAAAAAGAGGCACAAGCCATCCCTTGTCTCACACCCATAGTAGATTCCGCAGTTAAAGCCACACCTTACAAGATGGTACTGCCATTACTCGTGATGATACTTATGGTTCCTATAGGATTGTATCTTACAGGGGATGGTGACATTTTTAAAGGCTCAGGCTCTACTTCTGTTTACTATGCTGTTATAGTGACACTTTTGTTCGTTTATGCCTACTTTGTACCTAGCAAATCTCTCTCTCATACAAGCTTTTTTAAAGGGATGTATGAAGGTATGGCACACATGTTACCCGTTACCAGTATCTTGATTTTTGCACTTCTCATAGGTAAAGTCATCGGTGATTTGGGTACTGCAGAGTACTTGGCTACACTCTTAAAAGGTAACATCTCTCCTGTGGTGGTCCCCCTGCTCATCTTTTGGGTAGCGAGCATCACCGCTTTTAGTACTGGAACAAGCTGGGGGACATTCTCTATCATGATGCCCATAGGTTTGGCACTTGCAGCTACTTTACATTTAGATATCCCCTTAGTCATCGCCGCTGTGATTAGTGGTGGAATCTTTGGTGACCATGCCTCTCCCATCTCAGATACTACTATTATCTCTTCCATGGCAGCAGACTGTGACCATATCAGCCATGTGCGAACACAGTTGCCTTATGCATTGTTGGGTGCGGGGTTGGCTAGTGTTGGATTTTTGATATTTGGATGGATAAACATATAATCAAGAAAAAAATTGAACCCAAAAACCAAATTATGTTAAAATAGAATCAAAAGCAAAAAACTGGAATGCAAAGATGCCTAAAAAAATACTTTACCTCGCCCGTCATGCCAAGTCTGATTGGAGTAACAGCACACTTTCTGACTTTGAGCGCCCTCTAAATCCAAGAGGAGAAAGAGATGCACCTTTTATGGCAAACCTCCTTAAAGAAAAAGGCATCAGACCTGAATTGATACTCTCTTCCCCTGCCAAACGTGCCAAAGCGACAGCTAAACATTATCATGAAGCTTTAGGTGGTACGCTTCGTTTTGATGAACGTATCTATGAAGCATCTCACATTAGCCTTCAATATTTAATAGAAGAGATGTTTCAAAAAGTAGATAGCCTGATGATAGTAGGACACAACCCTGGGCTTACTGCCCTCAATGATTTACTCTCAAACAAGTCTATCTATAACTTAGCTACTGCTGCAGTAGTCGCCATAGAATTTGAAGATAATATCGCCCCACATAAGGGAAAACAGAAGTTTTTTGAGTATCCTAAAAAATATAAATAATCTGGGAAAAGTATGAAATTATTAGTCAGTGCCTTAGAACCTTCCTCAAATCTTCACTTAAAAGAAGTACTTAAATACACTAAAGATATGGAACTCATAGGTGTCTTTGATAAAACACTAGGAACACCTCTTCATGACATCTCTGAAATGGCCATCATGGGTGTGGTGGATGCCCTCATAAAGATACGTTGGTTTTTTAAAGTCGCAGATGAATTGGTAACATTAGCTAAAGATGCAGATAAAATACTCCTCATGGACTCTTCAGGGTTTAATTTGCCTTTGGCCAAAAAACTCAAAGAGAAGTACCCTGAAAAAGAAATCATTTACTATATCCTGCCTCAAGTATGGGCAAGCCGTCCAAAACGTGTAGAAAAACTTGAAAAATACTGTGACAAGCTTCTTGGTATACTCCCTTTTGAAGTAGACTATTATCCACAAGGAAAAGTACAATATGTTGGGCACCCTCTATTAGATGAAATAGACATACATCGGAATGAAACCCAGACAAAAAATGTCATCGCATTTATGCCAGGCTCTCGTGCTTCAGAAATTACACGACTCATGCCTATATTTTTAGAACTACGACGAAAACTGGGTAATGACATCCGTCCACTTCTTGTTATACCTCCCTCATTTAGTAGAAATAAAATTGCCAGACTCTATAGGGGTAACCGAGAGTTTGAAGTCCTCCGTGATACACATGAAGCACTTAGACGATCAGAGTTTGCATTTATCTGTTCTGGGACTGCCACACTTGAAGCTGCACTGATAGGTGTACCATTTACCCTTGCCTACATCGCAAAAAAAATAGACTTTTTTGTAGGTACCAAGATACTGGGTATCAAACAGGTTGGTCTTGCAAACATTATACTCAGTAACTACAATCATACAACTCTGCACAATGAGCTGCTACAAGAAGAAGTAAACGTTGACAATTTACTACAAGAGTACTACAATACAGACCGAGATATCTTCGCTCAAAAAGCAGAAGAATTAAAAACATACCTTTCTCACGGTAGTAGTGAGAATGTAGCAAAAATCATTATGGAATCATAATCTATACTAAGGTATGTTTATTAACATAGCACATAATAAAACATGTCTGTAGATAAAGATTTTGCCCTGAGAGGCTAACAAAGGCTATGTTCACAAACATACCCTATAAATATTTAAAAAGGAAAAACTTTGTTGGTTCATATATGTTGCAGCGTCGATAGCCACTACTTCCTCCAAAAATTACAAGAAGAGTTCCCACAAGAGAAACTCACAGGGTTTTTTTATGACCCAAACATACATCCCTATTCTGAATACTATTTACGTTTACTTGATGTCAAACGTAGCTGTAAAATGCTAGGTATCGACCTCATTGAAGGTGAATATGATGTAGAAAAATGGCTCTCTTTGGTGAAAGGTTTTGAAAATGAGCCTGAAAAAGGGGCTCGTTGTGGTATATGTTTTGACAGACGATTTGAAGTCTCAGCACACAAAGCCAAAGAGCTTGGAGAAAGTAGTTATACTTCTACCCTACTCACTAGCCCTAAAAAATCCCTCGAACAGCTCAGAGTTGCTGGTGATGCTTTAGGTAAAGAACTAGGACTTACATTTTTAGCACCTGATTACAGAAAAGCCTCAGGGACACAAGAGCAAAATATTATGGCAAAAGAAGATGCCCTCTACCGCCAAGACTACTGTGGATGTCTCTATGCCCTCAATATTCAAAGAGATCAACAAGAAAAACTGGCCGATGAACTCTTTCAGCCTATTTCTGGACAAATCCAACCAGAATCCATCGAAGAACGTATAGAGATGTATGAACACCGCTGGAAACTGGAAGACAAAAATATTGGCCATAAAATCATCAAACAACGTTTTTTAAACTGGCGTTTGCTTTCTGGTCTCTTACGTGTTCGTAAAGAAGTTGTGCCTGCACACTTTTTACCCTACTCTACACTTAAAGGTGAATACAGCAGAGGTAAAATAGAATATACTGTAGGCAATGTCCACCATATGAACCGTGATGAAGTACGTTTCATTACGTTAAGCTATTACAATAACCTGGCAACAACAAATTATAAAACAGTCACTGAGCTTATTTTTTCACCTCCTCTTTTTGAAGATGAAATAGCCTTACGTGAAAAACTTGGTGTGACACCTTATGATCTTTCTACCATACTCGTCGTAGATGAGATACCAGACAAAAAAATAGAAATCATATGTCAAAGTAAAACATATAGTGATGTAAAAGAAGTGCTCATACCATGCTAAAAGATAAAGTCTTTCTTACCCAAACCGATACTACCATCGGTTTTGTCTCTCAAAATGCAAATAAACTTACTGCTATTAAGCAACGCCCCCCACATAAACACTATATCACAGCGGTCAATAGTCTCCAAACACTTCAAAGGTTTTCACGTGTCCCTACTGCCTATAAAAATAAAGTAAGGCGGGCTAAAAAAACCACTTTTATTATGCCAAATGGACACTCATATCGTGTCATAAAAGACAAACATCACCTACTTCTTTTAAATCGTCTTAAATGGGCATATACAACTTCTGCAAACCTCAGCAGTAAAACGTATGATGAAACCTTTGCAAAAGAGAT
>DQVJ01000023.1 GCA_015661795.1 Sulfurovum sp. | reverse complement strand
GTGTCTAGCTCTTCTTTAAACTTTGGCATATTGTGTTAAAATTTCCTCATTATTAATTTTATAGTTTCTATTATACAAAAAAAATGGAGAAATGCAAATGCAATCACTTTTCATCACTGCTACAAATACAAATGTAGGGAAAACACACACTACAATAAAACTTATTGAGGCTTTTTCTGCCCAAGGTTTTAGTGTAGGTGTATTTAAACCTATAGAAACAGGTGTAACAGACAAACCATTTGATGCCACTATACTATTAAAAGCTTGCCAAAAGGTAAATAAGCATTTTAGACATTTTCAACCCCAGGATATTACCGCCTATACTTTTCCTCTACCTGCTGCACCTTTTTGTGCCGATATCGATAAAACCATTCATCTTCAACATATTATGGAAAAACATGAAGCACTCTCCAAACTCTGTGATATTCTTTTGGTTGAAGGAGCTGGAGGACTCATGGTTCCCATTACCAAAGAATATATGATGATTAATCTAATCAAAGAATTGGAAGCAAAAACCCTCTTGGTAACACCAAGTAAATTAGGTTGTATCAATGACACGCTACTTTCCATTTTGTCATTAACAACCTTTGATATAGACTTTGACTGGTGTGTAAACATATATGAAGACACACATGAATTTAAAGAGGCAACACAGCCCTATTATGATGCGGTATTCCCTCAGTGGTGGAGTGTTGAATCTGGATTAAAAAGGTTTATTAGTACCTATACGCTATAATCACAACATTAATTAAGTCCGAACCCACCAAGGATAGTCACTATGCAGCACCTCGTAGATACCAACAACTTTTCTGATGCACAAATAGCGCAACTACTTGCTGATGCGAAAAGTTTCAAAGCACATCGCCCACCACATCTCCTCCACAATAAACTGCTTATTACACTTTTTTTTGAAGCCTCTACAAGAACACGTTCTTCTTTTGAAGTAGCAGCTAAACGTCTAGGTGCTGCTGTCGTACATCTTGACCCATCTAGATCTTCTGCCAAAAAAGGTGAAAGTTTGGAAGATACGTTTGCAAATCTTTGTGCTATGGAACCTGATGGAGTCATTGTCAGACATGCGAAAAATGAAACCCCACAAATACTTGCAAATATGCAAACCACATCCGTCATCAATGCAGGTGCAGGAAACTATGCACATCCTACACAGGCTTTACTGGATCTTTTTACATTGGTAGAACATTTTAATGGTGATATCCAAAACAAAACCATAGCCATTGTCGGTGATATCGTAAGCTCTAGGGTTGCGAGTTCCGGTATCCGACTGCTTACGCGTATGGGAATGAATGTCATACTCGTCGCACCTAAACAGTTTATGCCAAAAAGTGATTTGCCTCAGTATGAAAATTTGGCAGACATCCTCGAGGAAGTGGATGTCATTATGAGTTTACGTGCACAACTAGAACGTCATGAAACAGAAATTTTTGAAGACTATGATGATTATAAAAAACAGTACTGCATCACAAAAGAACGTATGCAAGACAGAAATATTATACTCCTGCATCCAGGTCCCGTGATGAGAAATATTGATATCTCAGATGAAATGTTAACAGACCCAAGATGTAAAGTACTTACACAGGTAAAAAATGGTGTCTTTATGCGGATGGCCATTTTAAAATTATTACTGCTTGATTCATAATACATGTTAATTCTAGGACAGTAATGCATTGGCGCAATAAAAAAGATGGCTTTGCATGTATCACAACATTGGCACAACAACGTATCCCATTTCTTTTTATTATTTCTTATGCACAAAACAAAATTTTTCTCCAAACCCTTGATGATTTAGATAATGATATATTCTACAAACTAGAAGATTGGCGTAACTATCCTGTTAAAAAAAGAGACAAAATATGTCATTTTTCAAAAAGTCCTGTAGATTTTTCTACCTACAAAAATGCGTTAGATACGGTGATAGAAGAAATACGTTCAGGTAATACCTACTTACTCAATCTTACATTTAGCACTCCCATAGAAACAAATTATTCACTCAAAGAAATTTTCACCTATGCAAAAGCCAAATATAAACTCTATTTTAAAAATGAGTTTATCTGTTTTTCTCCAGAACGTTTTGTAGAGATAACAGAAAACACCATTGCTACATACCCAATGAAGGGGACAATAGATGCAAACATCCCTCAAGCTGAAGAGAAAATACTTGCTGATAAAAAAGAGATGGCAGAGCATGTTATGATCGTTGATCTGATGCGCAATGATTTGGGTATTGTAGGAAGTAAAATCAAGGTGGAGAAATTTCGTTATGTAGAGAAAATTCAAGCAGGAGATAAAGAACTTTTACAAGTCAGTTCCAAAATTACTGCCAAACTGCCAAAAAACTGGCAAGACAACTTAGGTTCTTTACTTTCACAGCTTTTACCTGCTGGATCTATCACTGGGACACCCAAAAAGAGTACTGTAGATATCATAAAAGATGTAGAAAACTTTGACAGAGGGTTCTATACTGGTGTCTTTGGTATTTTTGACGGGAAATCTTTACGTTCTGGTGTAATGATACGCTTTATTGAGAGAGATAAAGAAAATCTTTACTATAAAAGTGGCGGAGGGATTACTCTGGACTCTGATGCCAAAAGTGAATACCAAGAGCTTATAGATAAAATATATTTGCCATTTTAAAATAATTAGTGTAAAATATTCCCAATCCATATCAAAAGGTTATCTATGAAAAAGTTTGCTTTTACACTCTTTTCTTTACTGTTCATGATGCAAATATCACTTCTTTCAGAAGATGAAGTTGAGCGCTTAAAGGTACCTCAAGAAGAATATGCTTCACAGAGTACAAACTCTGAAGAAGAGGAACATCAGAAAGAACCTGAACATGAGGAGCTCACAGAAGAACAAAAAGAGACACCCGATACTCATGAGTCTATAGAAGAACATCAAGAAACAGACATACCAGAAGACGCTTCTAAAACACCAGCATTAACTGAAGCAGAAATAGAAGCACGCGAAGCTGAAGAAGCTGAGCTACGAGAAGCTGGCATCGGCGAAGAACCTATCCCTGAATAAACCTTAAGGGGAGAAACACTCTCTTTTTCTTCTATGTTTCCATTGATATGATGTATCTTCTTTCAGTTTAGAAAAGTATAAATTCCCCGAATCTCTCCAGGGATCAATAAGAATACCATCTTCTAACATACGAGCATTTTTCGTTACTATGACCAAAGCATTATGCTCAAAAAAATACTCTCCTATATCAGCACCTACCAAATGAAAAGAGAAATGAACATATTTTTTTTCATTCAAATACAGATAAAGTGCATCACTCCAATGGTAACAAAGTCCTTTTTCCTTTACCCCAATATTGACTAAAAAATTATGCCATAAAGCTGGTTTTGTCAGTTCAAATTCTTTTGTTAAAAATCTGGTCATCTCAAAAATATCTTTTGAAAGTTGTATGCTTTCATGTTTTGGTATACTCGTATCTAATCCTTGCAATAATACTGTAAGTTGATAAAGTTGTGTCTGATGCACCTCTACTGGTTTAACAGAACAGCCATAAAGCAAAGAAACAAAGAATAAATACTTAAAATAGTATCTGTACATAATATGTAGGTAAATATACACTGACAAGCATACTAATAAATAGCATCAACATACTAAATACCCCTAACCATATTTGCTTTTTAGAAATCATAAATCCTCCAATAATACCAACCAACAAACCACCTATATGCGCTGTCATGTCTATTGAAGGAATAGACATACCTATCACAATATTAATAGCAATGATAATGGCAAAATCTTTCATGAAAGCTTTGGTATGCTCTTGTATCTGACCTCTGTGTGCCAGAAAAAACCCTGCCAATGCCCCAAAAACACCAAAAATAGCTCCTGAAGCACCTACACCCACACTTTGAGGATGTACATATAGTGATGCCAAACCACCTAAAATACCAGAAAAAAAATAGATACTTAGATAGGATTGTGTATTGAAGTATTGTTCCAGTCCTCGCCCTATAAGATAAAGTGAAAACATATTCATCAAAAGATGGGTCATCCCTCCATGTAGGAACATGGCAGTGCCCAGTCTCCACCACTCACCTTCTATCACAGTATAAGGACCAAATAAAGCACCCATATTTACCAGTGTCTCCATATCCATATCTACAAAATTCTGACTTACAATAGAGGTGAGTAGATAGATAAAAATATTCACTCCGATTAACGTATAAGTAATTTTATATCTTTGAAAGTCACTTATCATGAATTAACATATCGCAGCGGTAAAAATAACACCATCTATTCCAGAGCGGGCAATTTTGGCTATCTCTTTTTCATCATGGATAAGCACTAGAACCCGTGTATCAAACAGATATTCTTGTGCGATTGGATGGATAATGAGTGCATCATCCTCTTCACATACCATGTATACTGCTCCCAAAGCATTGGCAAAAATAGCCTCCTTGAGTGAATTGACCGTTACTGCAAAAGGTATATGATTCTCTTTACAATATTGTGCCAAATCATGTGAATCTACAATAGGCTCAAGCAGCACAATTTGTTCTGCTTGTGTTTTTTGTATATCTTCTTGTGCAAATATCTTACAGAACCTTTTACTCTCTATCCATGGATGACCAACTATTATCATATTACCTTCCTTTTTGTTTTATTTTGCACATTCATCTGAACAATAATATTTACCATGCAAAATGATACTCTCTTTGACAGTCACGTATGTACCACATTTTGCACATTCAACCAACGTATCTTCATCAAGTTTTTTCTCATGAGGACTTCTGCCTGTTTTTGGAAGCCTACCCCCAAAAAATTTATAGATGAGTAGCCCCACTATTGCAAATATAAGTAATTTTAAAATCAAGTTGTCCCTTTGATATATAAGTAATTTCGTTGGTTTTTTTGTACTATATCATAATCTAACTGATGCTGAACATCTGCTACCTCATCAAAAACCCGTGAACCTTTATAGAAAAGATACTCTGTTTTTTTATTACTTATTTTTTTTGTCAAATCAAGTAATAACTTGGTATTTGTCACTGCTCTGGAGGTAATGAGTTCAAAAGGGGTATGTTCTATAAACT
This sequence comes from Sulfurovum sp., assembly GCA_015661795.1. GTDB lineage: Bacteria > Campylobacterota > Campylobacteria > Campylobacterales > Sulfurovaceae > Sulfurovum. The sequence continues at coordinate 2,465 of DQVJ01000023.1, read as the reverse complement.
CAACACGTTTTGCCTCTACTTTAATGTTGAAAATCTCTAAATCGATACAGGCATATTTTAAAAATGAGACACGTTTTTTAAGAGGTTCGGCTAAAATCACTTCCGTATTGGGTAATGCAATAGCAAGTACCAATCCGGGGAAACCAGCACCTGTTCCAACATCCAGAAGTGTTTTAGGCTGGGCTATAAAACTTAAAGGATACAAAGAATCAACGATATTTATATAGATAGCATCTATACTTTTGGCTCCCGTGAGATTGTGTATCTGATTCCATTCATGTAAAAGTGATGCAAAATCTTCTAGTTTTTCTATGGTCTCAGTTGAGAAAGGTATACCCTCTTGATCCAAATATTGTGATAGGTTCATTAAAGCATGTGCCCCATCTGGTTTTTCTTTACATTGAGGTAATCTTCATTATATTTGTTAGGAGTGATTTGTATAGGAAGACGCTCTACTATCTCTATACTTCCAAGACTTTCAAGTTTACGTGGGTTATTTGTCAATAGTCTTAATTTTGACACTTCTAAGTACTTTAAGATGAATTCTACAATTTCATAGGTGCGTTCATCGGCTTTAAAACCTAACTGATGATTGGCCTCAATAGTATCAAAACCTTTGTCTTGCAGCGCATAGGCATTAATCTTGTTCAGTAGACCGATGTTACGTCCTTCCTGACGATGGTAAATGATAATCCCACCCTCTTTTGCAATGGTCTTCATGGCAAAATCAAGCTGCTCTCCACAGTCACATTTTACAGAACCCAATACATCCCCTGTGAGACATTCAGAGTGTACACGTACCACAGGAGTGTCAGAAAGTGCATCTGTAAAAATAGCCAAATGTTCTTTGTCTTTTTCATCCTTAAATGCCTGAATGTTAAAGGGGCCATGTTTGGTTGGTAAGGTTGCTACTTGTGATATCTCAATACTATTCATGCAATTATTATACTCAAACAATTAATAGTTAATTATTAATAGTTAATAATTATTGTAAAATAATCCAATTACTTTAAGAAGGCTAGCAATGTTTGCACGTTTTAGAAGAAAAAGAATAAACCCCGTCTTGAGAGATTTACTCCAAGAGACTCACTTATCTGTCAATGACTTCATCTACCCACTCTTTGCCAAAAGTGGCTCTAACCTCAAGGAAGAAGTAGCTTCCATGCCAGGTGTATTCCAGATGAGTATTGACGAGATAGTCAAAGAGTGTGGCACACTTAAAGCACTAGGCATTAAGTCTATCATCCTTTTTGGTATCCCTGATGTAAAAGACTCCGTAGGAAGTGATGCTATGTGTGAACATGGCATCATAGCTAAAACCATACGTCAAGTAAAAGCGTCACATCCTGACATATTTGTTGTCACAGACTTGTGTTTTTGTGAATACACAGACCACGGTCATTGCGGTGTAATAGACCCTGTACTAGAAACAGTTGACAATGACATTACACTTGACAATCTTAGTAAACAAGCAGTAGTCCATGCCAAAGCAGGTGCAGACATGATAGCACCATCTGGCATGATGGATGGGATGATACAAGCTATCAGAGGAGGACTTGATGCAGCAGGCTTTGAAAACCTCCCTATCATGAGCTACTCTACCAAATTTGCCTCAGCATACTACGGGCCTTTTCGTGATGTAGCTGAGTCTAGTCCAGGTAAAGGAGATAGAAAAAGCTACCAAATGAACCCAGCCAACCGCAACGAAGCCATAGCTGAGTCTGTAAGCGATGAAGCAGAAGGTGCAGACATCCTTATGGTAAAACCTGCACTTGCCTATATGGACATCATCAGAGACGTACGCAACAACACTACCCTACCACTAGCTGTCTACAACGTAAGTGGTGAATACGCCATGCTCAAGATGGCTGCCAAAGCAGGTGTCATAGACTATGATGCAGTGATGATGGAGACATTGTTAGGATTTAAACGTGCTGGGGCGGATATTATTATTACGTATCATGCGAAGGAAGCGGCACAGTTACTTCAATAGCTATAGGCATTATTGCCTATTCAAAGAAAATAAGATAAATATATACCCTCTACTCCAAAAATCTACTTTTATTTTTTTCACTTGGCATCATACAAATATCTTGTCTACCAAAAATACGATAACGATATTTGGCAATGTATTGATATATCAAATCACGTATTATTTTGGGAATATACTGAAGAATGGTAAAATATTTCCATTTTCCATCTAAATATTTTATTATCTCTATGACTGCATCGCTATAAGTGAAAAAAGTTTCACCTTGTATCAACACAATACTGTCTACATCTTCTAGCTTATATTTTTTCACCAAAGCCTTCCCAACATCTGACTGCAAGGAAGTAAAATAGAAATAAGCATTTGTGTCATGTCGGATAATAAACTGAACAGCGGATGAACATAAATTACAAACCCCATCAAAGATAATGATATTCATATGAACGCTTTAAAGATACGCTCCCCATACCTTCTC
>DQVJ01000116.1 GCA_015661795.1 Sulfurovum sp. | reverse complement strand
TTTATTCATATATTAAATGCTAATTTTTGTTACATTTAGTTATTGTATATATTATTTTTACTTGACTTATTTTTATAGATTTTGTAACATTCAAGAACAGTCAATTTAACAAGGATATAGGGATGAATCAAATGATTAAACCTAAACTATTTAGGATAAATACAGGAAGTTGTAATGGGTGTGATGTTGAGTTTGTAGCAACAGCATTTGTGCCAAAGTTTTATATTGAGAAACTTGGTATAGAATTAGTGGAAAACATAGAGGATGCAAATGTTTTAGTTGTTACAGGTCCTATGACTGCTCGTAGTAAAGTTTATTTTGAAGAAATAACTTCTAAATTAAAATCTCCATATGTTGTTATAGGTGTTGGTACATGCTCGATAACTACGGGTATTTTTAGAGAGTCGTATTCTATTTATGGGCCGTTGGATAAATATATAGATGTTGATGTAAATGTGGCTGGTTGTCCGCCACGTCCCCAAGCAATAGCAGAAGCAATTGCACAAGGTGTTAAGATACTTCAAGCTAAAGTTAAAGGAGAAAAAAATCCTACTAAATTGGAGACAATTTTTAATGATTTTGATGCACCAAAGAGTTATCGAGGGCGAATGAGGGTAAATGAGCAGAAATGTACAGCTTGTCGTACTTGTGAAACTGTATGTCCTTCAGGAGCTATTAAAATTACGAAAGTATTGGAAGGATATAAGCATACTATTTGGCATAATACATGCTGTTTTTGTGGCAATTGTTCATATTTTTGTCCTACTGGAGCTATTTTCCCAACCAATGATTTCCATACAGTTCAATTACAAAAAGATAAATATATTGATACAAATATAGTATATATACCATTTCATGAATGTAATAAATGTGGTAAAAACTTTATACCAGCAACTAATGCATTGATTAAAAAGTCATATCCAAATGAAAAAATACCAGAAAATTTAACAACAACTTGTCCAGAATGTAGAAAGAAAACAGCATTTGAAAGGTTTTATAAATGAAAATAAAAGAGATTATACAACCAATTCAGGAAAACTTGCAATATCCTTATAAATTAAAAGAAGATAATGATAATTATGGAAATAAAATATTATGGCTTAAACTTGATAACAAAAAAGATATTACAAATGTAGCTCGTGTCATTGCTAATTTAGGTGGTCGTTGTGTTACAATCACAGTTTATAAAGCGAATGATATTCATTTTCTTATTTATCATTTAGATGTTGATGGAATTCTTATTAATGTAGAGGCACATACTACTGATAATACTATAGATTCCATTACTCCTTTGCTTCCAAGTGCTAATTGGGCTGAGAGAGAATTTCGCGAAATGTATGCTATAGAACCAATTGGACATCCATGTAACGAAAGACTATTTCTTGATGAAAGCATTACAAAAGGTGTTTTAAACCAATATATTCCACTCTCAAAAATGATGCTTGGTATAAATGAGAATGATATTTTATGGGAGAGAGTTGAGAAGGAGAATAAAATATGAGTAAAAAAATAGCAATTGGTCCATTTCATCCTGAATTAGAAGAGTCAATCTATTTTAAAATTCAAGCCAATAATGATAAAGTTGTTACAAATGTTGAGTTGATAAATGGTTTTATTCACCGTGGAATAGAAGCATTAACTACCCAAAAAAACTTTATGCAGAATTTAATTTTAACAGAGCGGGTATGTTCACTTTGTTCAAATAGCCATCCTTTTGCTTATGCATTGGCAGTAGAAAAAATTGCTGGAGTTAAAGTACCCCCAAGAGCGGAAGCATTAAGGGTAGTAGCTGAAGAGGTAAAAAGAGCAGCATCAAATCTATTTAATCTTGCAATGATGTCTCATTTAATTCATCATCACGATTTGATGAGAGAGACAATGCAAACGCGTGAGTTGATACAAGATCTTAAAGAGATTATCTGGGGTAATCGTATGGATATGAGTGCAAATACTCTTACAGGTGTAAAATATGATCTTGATGATGAAAAAATTGAACTGATGTTAAAAATAATTGAAAAATTTGAGCCTAAGCTTAAGTTGTTAATTGAACAGTATGAAAATGATGAGATGGTTAAAAATAGAACAGTTGGAGTAGGTATACTTTCAAAAGAGGATGCACAAAAACTGGGCGTAACAGGTCCTGTAGCACGTGGTAGTGGTATCAATAATGATGTAAGGGTTAAAGCTCCTTATGCGTTATATAAAGAATTAAAACCAAAAGTTACGCTTAGAGATACTGGAGATGTACATGCTAGAGCAATGTGTCGGTTGGGAGATATTGCCGAGGCAGTACGTATGATTAAAGATGTTGTAAGTAATCTTCCTAAAGGAGCTGTAATATGTGAAAAACGACCACATATTCCAGCAGGTGAAGCAACAGTTAGAATAGAAGCACCTCGTGGTGAGCTTATCTATTATTTAAAAACAGATGGAACGCAAAAACCTGTAAGAATGCATTGGAAAGTGCCTACTTATACAAACTGGGAAGCACTTAAGGTGATGATTCTTGGCAATAAAGTAAGCGATGTAACCTTAATACTATATAGTATTGATCCTTGTATTTCATGTACAGAGCGATAAGTTAGGAGTTTGAAAATGAGTCATAAATTTATCTATGCAGATGCACAAAAATGCATTGGTTGTCTTAATTGCGAGTTAGCTTGTGCAGCAAGTCATATGGGTATTACAATTGAAAAAGCGTATGAGTTAGGACAAAGTGGTGAGAAACTTATTTCACGCAATAAAGTTATAAAAAGTGGTGATTTAACAGCACCGATGCAATGTATGCAATGTCTGGATGCACCTTGTGTGAATGCTTGTCCAATTGACATTATTAAATATGAAAATGGTTATGTGAAATATTATGAGGATGATTGTATTGGATGTAGAAGTTGTGAAATGGTTTGTCCATATGGAGCAGTGGTAATGGTACCAAATAAAAAAGATGATGCTCCTGTAAGTAAAATGGTTGCAATAACTTGTGATTTATGTGGAGGAGAAGATGGTAAACAAGCTTGTGTAAATGTATGCCCTGCAGATGCAATTTCACTAATTGATTATGATATTTACAAAGAGATGGAAAAAGGCAAGGGTAATAATTAATGCATGAGTATTCAATTGTTCAATCAATGCTTGATTTGTGTGAAAAATACTCAAAAGGAAAAGAAGTTAAAGAAGTTGCAGTTAAAATT
>DQVJ01000217.1 GCA_015661795.1 Sulfurovum sp. | reverse complement strand
TTTGTGCTCTTAAGTTCCATCATTTTCAAAAACTTTTCATATTCTGTCAATTTATCAGTAATCGGTGCTAAAAAGACAATAAGATCTGCATCACCCATTGCCTTTAGAGCCTCATCCATCATAAATTTATTTAAAAGTCGTTCTTTTTCATGTATACCTGGAGTATCTACAAAAATAATTTGTGTATCTTCATGCATCACTATAATATTCATACGTTTTCGTGTAGCTTGTGCTTTTTTAGACACCATCGCAAGCTTTTCACCAACGACATAATTAAGCAGTGTACTCTTACCGGCATTAGGACGTCCTACTACAGCAACAAAGCCTGCTTTTGTGTCTATTTTGTCTTCTTTATCTTCAAACATTGTATTCCTTACAATATATAACGTGTTGTATCTTCATCTTCAATCACAGAACCAATTTTATCTTTTACTAGTATTTCATCTACAACTATTTTTTCTCCCTTATGTTCATCAGCAGAAAAACTAATGTCTTCAAGTATTCTTTCCATAACCGTATGTAAACGTCTAGCACCAATATCTTCCATTTTTTCATTTGCCTGTAGCGAAAAGGATGCTATTGCTCTTAAAGCTGTCTCATTAAAAACCAATTCAACCCCTTCTACTTGTAAGAGTGCTTCATATTGCTTTATCAATGAATTATTTGGTTCTGTTAAAATGCGATACAGTGTCTCTTCATCCAAAGAATCAAGTTCTACGCGTAAAGGAAAACGTCCCTGAAGTTCAGGCATTAAATCACTGGGCTTAGAAACGTGAAATGCTCCTGCCGCTATAAATAAAATATGATCAGTTTTTACCATACCTAGTTTTGTATGTACTGTTGAGCCTTCTACAATTGGCAATAAATCCCTCTGTACACCTTCTTTACTTGGATCTTGTCTGCCTTGTGAGTTACTTGGTACAGCTACTTTGTCTATTTCATCTAAAAAAACAATCCCACCTTTTTCTACTTTTTCAAGTGCCAAAAGTTTTAGGGCTTCTTCATCTAAAAGTTCTTCACTTGCTTCTGATTCAAGTATCTTCTTGGCATCTTTAACCGAAACTTCTTTTTCTGGTCCTTTTTTACCCATACCACCAAGTACTTTTACAATACTCTCTTGGACTTGTATCATCTGTGGAGGTAAACCATCTTCAGGAAGTTGAGGGTTGTTAGGGACTTCTATCTTTATTTTCAAGTGATCAAGTTCACCTTGTTCGAATTTCTCTTGCATACGTGTGAAAGAGGCATCATATTCTGCCTGTTTTTGTTCACTGGCGCCTGCAGGAAGTGGAGGAAGAAGTTTTTCTATAATTTTATTTTCAATATAATTTTCTATTTTCTCTTTGTTCTTCTCATTTTCACTTTCACGAACAATACTCATAGAAGTAGCTGCTAAATCACGTATCATTGACTCAACATCACGCCCTACAAATCCTACTTCAGTATATTTACTTGCTTCAACTTTAATAAACGGTAAATTCATCATCTTTGCCAATCGTCTGGCAATCTCTGTTTTACCGACTCCAGTACTCCCTATCATCAATATATTTTTAGGTGTCACATCTTGTTGCATATCTTCTGAAAGTTGCATACGTCTATAACGATTACGCAGTGCAACTGCTATTGTTTTTTTTGCATCATTTTGTCCTATAACGTACTTATCTAAGTAAGTCACTATTTCTTTGGGTGTTAAATTATCCAATACAATTTCCTATAATTCCAATATCTTAATATTTTGATTTGTGTAAATACACAAATCCCCAGCCACCATGAGTGACTCTTCGACCAATGTTTTAGGTTCAAGTTTTGCATGTTTATCCAATGCACGTGCTGCAGAGATAGCGTAATTTCCACCTGAACCAATAGCAGCAATCTTGCCATCCTGAGGTTCTACGACATCTCCATTACCTGAGAGTATAAAAATATGTTCTTTATTAAGAACTATCATCATCGCTTCAAGTTGACGTAAATGTTTGTCTTTTCTCCATAATTTAGAAAAACCAATCACAGATTTAAACAAGTCACCTTTTTTCTCTGCCAAAATAGTCTCAAACATATCAAAAAGATTAAATGCATCTGCTGTACTTCCAGCAAAACCAGCCAAAACCTTACCCTCATGCAATGTACGTATTTTAGTTGCATTTCCTTTAAGAACCGTATCCCCAAAGCTTACTTGGCCATCTCCACCAATCACCGCTTTCCCATCTGCTTTATATCCTAGTATCGTCGTTGCATGAAACATTAAACACCTACTACTTCCACCTTAAGTGTGGCATGGATACCATGTCCAAGTTTTGTATCTACTTCATGTATACCTGTTGTTTTAAGTGCTTTTTTCAAGTTGATATGCTTTTTATCCAATTCAATATTTAACTGCTCTGCTATCGCTGATGAAATATCAGCATTGCCAACCGATCCTTGTATACCTACAGGTGCAGTAGGTTTTTCTATCTTAATAATACTGGCTTCTAAAGTAATCTTCTCTGCTTTAAGACGCGTAGTTTCATCTTTAAGTTCTTGTGCCATACGCTCTTGTTCAGCTTTCCAGTTTTCAACTACATCTGGTGTTGCAAGTTTCGCCAAACCTTTGCCTATAAGAAAATTTTGTCCATACCCATCTTTGACTTCTTTGATTTCACCTGCTTTTCCAAGCGTCTTCACATCTTTAGTTAATAAAACTTTCATTTTTGTCCTTATAGTAGTAACTTTATGTATAATTTTAACAAAATTTTACTAGACATCTGTTAAATCATAAACAATGTTACATATAAAATTCACAAGAAAATAGTATAATTTCTAATATCTAATTATCAGGAAGGGGATAAAAATGAAAAATATACTATTTATCATTATATTTTTTATTTTACAAGGTTGTATCACAAAACACACACCTCCATCAGCTTCTGAAAAAATAAATAAAGTTTCTATTCAAACTCAAGACTCTAATCATACACTCAAAAAAGATACGACAGAAAACAATTTGGAAACATCAGAATTTGAAGATGAATTTGAAGATGAAAATAAAGAAACTTCAGATCCTTTAAGTACATACAACAGGATAATAACTTCTTTCAATGATACCGTTATAACGTATGCTTTAAATCCTGTTTCAAAGGCTTATGCCTATATATTACCCAGACCTATTCGTACAGGGGTGGGTAATGCTATCCATAATATACAATTCCCTATTCGTTTTGTGAATAATCTTTTACAAGGTAAATTTCAAAATGTATCTGATGAGACAGAGAGGTTTATTGTAAACTCAACCATTGGTCTAGCTGGCTTCTTAGATCCAGCTAAAGAGTACATGCAAATACCAGCACATAATGAAGACTTTGGACAAACCTTGGGATATTATGGTGTGAATCCTGGCTTCCATATAGTCTTACCATTCTTTGGACCGTCCAATGTAAGAGATTTAGCAGGTCTCACAATTGACGGATATCTTTCTCCTCTTGTCAATGTAAGAAGTCTGGAAAAATATAAACTATCTAAAAATCTCACACAAACAACTGCTATCATCGCGGGATACTTCATTAATAAGAACTCTTTACATTTGGGAGAATATGAAAACCTTAAAAAAGATGCTTTGGATTTATATCCATTTTTAAGAGATATATATGAGCAAAAAAGAGTTGCTGACATCACAAAATAAAATTAAAAGAGGAAATTATGTTTAAAAAAATACTTATATTACTACTTTTTTCAGTGGTTTTACTCAATGCCATAGAAGAATCAAAGATTGAAAAAGTAATGAGTGTAAAAGTAAAAAAAGTTCTACAAATTTTAAAGAATAAGTCATATTCACAAAAACAAAAAAACAAAAAAGCTATTAAGATTATGGACAGTGTATTTGATTATCAAACTATGGCTAAAATAAGTCTGGGCAAATACTGGAAAAAACTTACAAAGACAGAGAAAAAACAATTTATAAAAGCTTTTGAAAAAAAGATTAAACACTCCTATATAGACAAATTAAAACTTTATAACAATCAGGCAGTCATTATAAAAGGTATCAAAAAAATCAAATCAAATCGAATTACTCTTACAAATGAAATCATTGGAAATCATGAAACCTACAAAGTAGTGTATCTATTTTATAAAAAGAAAACAAACAATCAATGGTATATTTATGATGTACATTTAGCAGGTGTAAGTATTATCCAGACTTACAGGAAACAATTTTCCGAATTTTTAAAGACAAAATCATTTAAACAGCTATTAAAATCGCTCTAAATACTTGCTATAAGGAATAAGAAGGATGCTCACTAAACTGTATCAAAAATTCATTTTACAGTATCCTTTATCTATATTATTAATCACACTGTTTAGTATCTTTATTTTTGGCGTTAATATTTCAAAACTTGAGATAGATGCCAGTGCAGAGACACTCCTCTTAGAAGATGACAAAGATTTAGATTTTTTAAGGGAGGTAGAAAAAAGATTCAAAAGTAACGAAGTACTTGTGATGGCATATAAACCCAATAATGGTTTACTATCTGCACAAAGTTTACAAACACTCAAAGAACTTAGTCATGATTTAAAATCACTCCCAATGGTTGAATCTGTTGATTCACTTCTTTCTGTACCTTTACTCTATTCACCCCTAAGAGATATAGATTCACTCTTAAATGAAACACGAAGTCTCCAAAATTCTGACATTAATCTCACACTTGCAAAACATGAGTTTTTAAGTAGCCCACTCTATAAAGATTCGCTTGTCAACAAAGATTTTACTATCTCTGCTATTCTCATTAACCTCTATAAGGATAATAAATATACACAGCTATTGGCACAACGAAACTATCTACTTTCCAAACAAAAAAATACTGCACTTACAAGAGATGAACAAAAAAAGCTCAATAAAATAACTGTTGACTTCAAGCATCATCGAGATACCCAACGCCAACGTGTCACTGAAAATATTCAAAATATACGTACCATTATGTCTAAACATACCCAACATGCTTCTCTTTTTCTAGGTGGGGTGCAAATGATATCTAATGACATCATAGGTTTTGTAAAAAGTGATCTTGTCATTTATGGTTCTATTCTTATTTTTCTTCTCATTGTTATGCTCACTGTAGTTTTCCAAAAGCCAAAATGGGTAGTATTACCCATACTCATTTGTGCTCTCTCTGTCATTGCTGTTACATCATCTCTGGGGTACTGGGGGTGGGAAATTACTGTAATCTCTTCTAATTTCATAGCCTTACAACTGATTATCACTATTTCTATTGTTTTACATCTCATTGTTAGGCATGAAGAGCTGCTAAGAAACTATCCCAAAGCTTCTTTAAAACATACTATACTTCTTACAATGCTCTCTAAAGCAACACCCACTTTTTTTGCTATTCTTACTACTATAGCTGGTTTTTCTTCTTTATTATTTTCCCACATTCATCCCATCATAAATTTAGGATGGATGATGTCAGCAGGTATTATTTTCTCCTTCATTATCTCTTTCATTGTCTTTCCTACAGTATTAATGTTACTGCAACCTTCACGCCCAAAAGAAAAAACATCTAATTCTTTTTCTTTACCTAAGCTCAGTGCACGCATTGTAAAAAAAGATAAAAAAATGATTTTTTTCATTACTGTACTTACTATCATTTTTAGTATTTCTGGTGCCTCTAGGCTCATCGTAGAAAACGCTTTTATCAACTATTTTAAAAAAGATACAAGTATCTATCAGGGTATGAAAATCATAGATCAAGAATTAGGGGGCACAACACCTTTAGATGTAATACTCACCTTTGTCCAAGATGAAAAGACCACAATCCATGAAGACACTGATAAAGAAGAAGATTCTTTTGAAGATGAATTTTCAAGCACAGAAGATGAAGAACAGTATTGGTTTACAGATGAAAAGATAGCCATCATTAAAAAAGTACATGAGTACCTGTATGGATTGAAAGATACTGGGGATGTACGCTCTTTTTATACCATACTTCAAACAGGTAAAATACTCAATAAAGGCAAAGATCTAGATGCTGTTGAAATAGCCCTACTTCATAAAAAACTTCCGCAAGACTATAAAGATCTCATTCTGTCCCCCTATGTAAATATCACACACAATCAAATACGTTTCTCTACACGTATTAAAGATTCAAATGAAGGTTTACGAAGAAATGAACTTTTAAAAAAAATCAAACAAGATTTGACACAAATGTTAGACCCTAATGTTGTTACCTTTAGGCTTTCCAACCTTATGGTTATCTATAACAACATGCTTCAGTCACTTTTTACTTCTCAAATCATGACATTAAGTCTTGTTTTGGCTATTTTATTTGTTATGTTCCTTATTCTTTTTCGCTCAGCTTTACTCACGTTTATAGCATTGACTGTCAACATTATACCTATAGGTATTATCTTTGGTTTTATGGGTTGGTTACATATTCCTCTAGATATCATGACCATCACTATTGCAGCCATTGCCATGGGGATAGGTGTGGACAATACTATACACTATATCCATCGTTTCAAAGAAGAGTTTACAAAAGACCAAAACTATCATGAAGTGATGTATCGTACCAATCAAAGTATAGGCTATGCTATGGTCTATACCTCTATCACAGTGATTATCGGTTTTTCTATTTTAACCTTATCAAACCTTGTACCCACCATTTATTTTGGTTTGCTCACTATGCTTGTGATGGCTGCGGCACTTATCTCAAATCTCATACTCTTACCAAAACTCCTTTTATTAATAAAACCGTTAAGAAATAATGCTACAATCAAAAAAAATTAACACATGGATATCACTATATGTTTCAAAACTTTCACATAGACAATTTAGACAACTTTCCCAAAGAACTTGACATACTTTTAAATACACAACGTAAAGTCATAAATGAAATAACAACATCAAAAAAGTCTAGTTATCAAGAAGTACTAAAACCACTCCAAGACCTTGATGAAGAATTAGGACTTTTTTTCACACCACTGTCTCATCTCAACTCTGTTATGAACTCAGATGAAACACAAAAAGCATATGAGGAGTCTCTCCCCTTACTCTCAAAATTTAGCTCTGAGATGGCACAAAATGAAGAATTATTTAAGAAAATAGAACATATTAAGGCAGAAACTGAAGAAGCTAAAACAGTTGTAAAATACGACATACGAGATTTTGTACTCTCAGGTGTTAAACTACCAGAAGCTAAAAAGAAACGTATGGAAGAAATAAGTCTAAAACTTTCTGAACTTTCTAATAATTTCTCGCAAAATTTGCTTGATGCCACAAAGGCGTATGAACTCATTATTAAAGATGCTAAAGATGTAGCAGGTATGCCTCAATCTGACATAGATGCTGCGCAAGAAGAAGTAGAAGGGAAAATAGTATATAAATTTACACTACAAACCCCAAGCTATTTAGCCTACATGACTTACGGTCCCAATCGTGAATATAGAAAAGAACTCTCAAAAGCATATTCAACCCGAGCACCTCAAAATGCAGAAGTGATAGACCAAATATTAGCCCTTAAAAATGAAAAAGCAACACTTCTTGGTTTTACTTCGTATGCACATTATGCACTTGAGACAAGAGATGCGAGCAGAGAAGAAGATGTCATTACTTTTTTAAATGACTTAGCTGATGCTGCACTCCCTCAAGCCAAAAATGAGCTCAATGAGCTCAAAGCATTTGCACAAAAAGTAGATGGAATTGAAGATTTATCAGGGCATGATGTAGCATATTATTCAGAAAAACTTAAAAAAGAAAAGTTTGATTTTGATGATACTATGACTAAACCTTATTTTGAACAGAGTAAAGTACTCAATGGTTTATTAGATATCGTTTCGGAACTTTTTGACGTTACATTTAAACCTGCCGATGTTCCCACTTGGCATGACTGTGTCCAACCATTTGATATATTTGAGAATGGTATACTCTCAGGACGTATTTATTTTGATCTTGAAGCACGTAAAGAAAAACGTGGAGGTGCATGGATGAATGATTGGGAGACACATTACATAGATAAAGAAAACAGAAAACACCTTCCCTCAGCCTTTATTGTATGTAATTTCTCTCCTACAACAGATACAACACCATCTCTCCTTAGACATGATGATGTAGTCACTCTCTTCCATGAAATGGGTCATGCTATACATCATTTATTTGGAAAATGTAAAGAACGTTCTGTCTCTGGTATCAATGGTGTGGCATGGGATGTCGTAGAATTCCCTTCACAATTTTTAGAAAACTTTGCCTACGAAGCTGCCATACTTAGACGTTTTGGTTTTCATTACCAAACAAAAGAACCTATCACTGAGACACTCATGCGTAAGATAAAAGAGACAAAAAACTATCAAGCAGCACTTGGTATTTTACGTCAAGTTGAATTTTCTCTCTTTGACTTTACATTGCATCAAGGGCTTTATCAAGGTGAAGAGGTACAAGTACTACTTGATAAGATTAGGGAAAAAACGTCATTACTTAAACCACCTAGCTATAATAAATTTCAACATGGTTTTGCACATATTTTTGCTGGAGGCTATGCAGCAGGGTATTACAGCTACAAATGGGCCGAAGTGTTAAGCGCTGACGCTTTTTTTGAATGTATTGATGAAGAGAATGGTTTCAATCACGAAAAAGCCAAAGGCTATAAAGAATATATTCTTGCTAATGGTGGTGCTAAGACCATGTCAGAACTTTATACGCAGTGGCTTGGACGTAAAGCAGAAGTAAACAGTCTCATAAAATTATATGAAATACATTAAAGGAAATACGTTATGCAAGAGTATCGTTCTCTCGCCCTTATCATTTTATCTATTTTTGTTGTCACACTTTTAGGTGCCTATTTTAGTCCTTCATTTGAGGAACAAAAAACATACCTAGAACTTTTTGTACTTTTTGGATCTTTACTTTTTATATTTGCAGTTGTTGTTATCTTTGCGACTTTAGGTTTTCATACCTTTGCCCTATATATGGCTCTCTTTCTAGCTATAGTTAT
>DQVJ01000028.1 GCA_015661795.1 Sulfurovum sp. | reverse complement strand
GATTTCTTGATACTTGATTCAATGCCCTGACTAAATTTGTAAGCTAACGATTGTTCCTGTTCCTGTTCCTGTTCCTGTTCCTGTTCCTGTTCCTGTTCCTGTTCCTGCGCTTTTTTTAAATTTACAGTAGCTAAACTATTAATAGTTTTACTTGTTTTATAAACAAGCTCATTTTTTATTTTATTATCTATATCAGCTGGTTTGGCTTTATCTCCTTTTTTTATTTTTTCAGAGTGCCCGCCGTCATTCGCTACACTGTTTGCGAGCAAAGAATCACCGTCTTCATTACCCATACTGTCATCAGATGAATATCTTCTTTCAGCGGCCTTTTTCAGGGCCTCTAATAAAATGCTCATTTCAGTTTTGAAGCAAATTTCTATATCGATTAAATTCTAAAATGCTTTTTTTATAGCTGGGATTACTAATAATTACCGGACGAATAAATATGACAAGCTCTGTTTTTCTTCCCTTCTTTTGATTATACGAGAAAAAATTTCCGATCCCATTTAAAGTAGCCAAACCAGGAAACCCTGACTTATCTTTAAACCCTTCATGCTGCATAAGTCCACCAATAATTGCAACTTGCCTATCTTTAAGACGAAGTATTGAGCTCATCTCTCTTTCCTGAATGACTGGAACTTTACTTACAGCACCAACTTGTCTTAAGGCAGGATTTGGATCATCAACATATCCAACAATTCGAGATAATGTTGGTCTAATATGCAGGGTTACATCTCCATTGTCTCCAACGAAAGGGGTTAACGTCATCATAAAACCGACCGGAACTGTATGAACTTCGGTTTCGTAAGTTGTCGTTGTTGCACTTTGATTCACATTAGTATCAACAGAAATAGTGAAATAGACCTCATTATCAACAACTTTCAGTATAGCTGTTTGATTATTAACTGCCATAATTTTTGGTGTAGACAAAACTCGTGTTTTTCCGAATTGATCTAACAACTTGATACCTAAATCAAAGTTAAACGATTGGGCCACATTATTTCTATTAGGATCACTAAATATTTGTATATTAAAGTCTGTAGGGAGCTGCCCTGTGGCCGAATTAGACAGCCTCAATCTCGACCAATCGATGCCGGATTGAAAATTATGTGATAGTTCTACTTCTACAACCGTTACTTCAATGAGAACCTGTTTTTTTGCGCGATTAAGAATGGTATCAATATAGTTTTTTACTGTAGTCTGTAAACGAGATGGTGAAAATACCGAAACAGTGCCTGATTCTTTGTTAATAACTAAATTTGGTCGATTTGATTCACCAAGAATAGACTTTAATCCTTCCTCAATTTCTTTCCAAAAATCTTGATCTGACTGTATGACTATACTTGTGCTATTATCTCCAGTTAGAGTAGAAGCTGTTGCTGTAGTGCCGCCTGCGCCCTGACCTACCGCAGAACTGCCAACGGACATATTTAGACTAATCTTTTCCTCGGATTGCTTTTTGATATTGACATAATCAATATGGTAGGTCACCCATCTGGGCACATCCTGCTTAACTGTAAGAACGCCACTTTCAAGTTTATAATCAAGTCCTAACTGATCCGCTATCTTATCTAAGATAAGCCGTAGAGGCACATCCCGAAGCATCAATGTTACACGTTTATCTGGAATTGGATGTAAATCCAGCTGCACACCAATATCTTTTGCTAGCGAATACATAATACTTTTTACAGGAACATCCTTAACAACTAAAGTAAAACGTCTATCTAGTACACTCTTATTAAAGGATAATCGATTGGCATCAACTGATGGTAATCTTAGCTTAATTTGTTCGTCAGACCTTCCATTGCTGATATTTAGGGTTGACTTATCGCGAGTAATATTTTTAAGCTCTCTTTTTACCTCATCTGGCATTTCTTGCATTTCTGATAAAGTTGCGCACCCTGAAATGATAAAAATCAACAATGAAACAATTAATAATTTATTTTGATTCATATAGTTTAGCCTGTCGTTGTTCGTATACCCTGTTAATCTTATAAGCTTCTACAGCATATGGATGATGTCTTTTAATAAGGCTTGGAAGCGCCTCTATAAATTTTTTTGTTTCTTTGATATTTTTAAAACCACCTTTAACAAAGGAACACCACCGATTTCCATCTTTATTAAATTCATAAATGTAAACATCTGACATTTCATTTTTAATATAACGTTTAATTTTATCGGAGTAAAAACCTGTATAACAAGGGAATGTTGACAATATTACAACAAAGCTATTAGGATTCCAAGGCAAATAGTACGAAGCTGTTTTCTGTTGCCCTATAGAGTTTTCTTGATTTTTTGTAAATCCAGTTTGTACGTTTTTACTCATGCCATCTTCTATTGAAGATGAGATGTCTTTATCAATATAAGCCAATGGACTATTGAAGATGTCCACAAAATTTGTAATATATTGATCCCCACGCACAAAATTATCATAAACAAAATAAACCACAAAACCACCAAAAACCACAGATATCAAAAAAACTATTTTATAAGGTGAGAACATCTTCTTTTCTAAAGAAACTTTAATGTCTTTTTTTTCAACACGTCCCCCACCTCTAGAATATACTGACAGCAATAGTTTGTCTGCAGTGATATTTATCAACCTGGGTAAGCCCTGGGTAACCTTACAAATATAATTTGCGATGGAGCTGCTAAAGATCTCATCACCGTTATAACCGGCTTTTTGCATTCTAAAATTAAGATAATTGTACACTTGATTACACGTAAGTGGATTTAAAACAAACGAGTAAGAAATCCTTGACTTAAGTTGACGTGCTGAAGGTTGATCGAGCATTTCATCAAGCTCAGTTTGTCCAAAAAGAATAATGGTAATCAGTTTATCTTTATTCGTCTCAATATTACTAAGAAGCCTAACTTCCTCTAACGTATCTAAAGGAATCAAATGCGCCTCATCAATTAAAACCACAACCCCCTTGGATTCATTATAGGTTTTTACCAGAAATTTATACAATTCATTATACAAATCTACCTTTGTTGTTATATTCTCTACGTTAATTCCCAAATCTTTAGCAATAAATTGCAAAATTTCTTCTGGTGAAAGCCTGGGAGTTGGAACATATACAATTTTAAAACCTTTTTTTCTTAGTCGTTCCGCCAAAATGCGTAACAAGGTTGTCTTACCACTCCCCACCTCTCCTGTAACTTTAGCAAGTGCATCACGACGGGTGGCAATGTATTCTAGGGCTTCAATGATCTCTTCCCGATCCGCTATACCGCAGAAAAAATCCTCATCTGGCGTATTCCGAAATGGAAGATCCTTGAGACCAAAATACTTACGGTACATTTACTTTACCACTCGAATACGCATCGTTAATGGGTAAACAAGAAGATTATACTGTTGTGCTTAGACAAGTGCATAAAAAACCCCCGTCCACTAGGTGGAACGGGGGTTGATATGGATTGAGGCTGGGGATGACCTACTCTCGCATGGGACCTCCCACACTACCATCGGCGCTGGCG
>DQVJ01000048.1 GCA_015661795.1 Sulfurovum sp. | reverse complement strand
GCCATAGGAATAGGACTACAAAAACTCACCGGTGCATGGTGGACATTGTGGATAGGTGTATTTATAGGTGTAGGTGCAGCAATATCAAATATCTATAAAGCCTATGCAAAACAAAAAAAAGTTTTTGATACATTGGCACAAGACCCAAGATATACGTATAAACAAGAGCAACAAGAAAAATATGATGCTGAAGATGATGACAAATACTAATTTAAAAATTCTCAAAACACTTATTGTCGTTGATGTATTATGGATCATTGTTACAATAATATTTTTTGATATTAATACGCTTTGGAGTACCCAGGTAGGTTTTTTATCCTCTACTTTGGTAATGTTAGCTTCGATAGCAGCGTATAAACGTATGGTTGATGCCAGAGTAGAACATAATGTGATTACGTATGATGACTCTAAAGATGTGATTGATCATCTGGAAGATCCTTATGATCTTTATTCTGAAGATATACATTCTGATGATGAAAAAGATTTTGTCGAAGTGGTAAAAGAAGAACGAAAAAAACTCAAAAATAGCCGATCCCTCTTTCAAACGATGAAAGATACCAAAGCAGCACTTTCTTTTTATAGACTAGGGGCATATGCTATGCTTATTTTGGGTTTTTTATATCTTAACAGACATGGTTTATTACATATTCCTAGCTATATCGTGGCTCTTGGTATTCCCCCTATTATTATTGTGGGGATACTTTTACGATCACAAGAAACAGACACAGAAGATACGCTACAATAATCCCACGATATACCTAGGACTTAATATGATTAAAACGCTTTTACTTTTGCTTATGATACTTTCACTGACTGCATGTGGGAAAGAAGAACCAAAACCTTTGGTATGTACTACAAAACCTATACAACCTCTTCATATCAAAGATAAACCTATAGATTTTGGTGCAGAACGTATAGCTATGACAAAAGCCTATATCAAAGCACATTACCGTAAAACAGTTTCACATATCGAAATTGTCCCTAAAATCATTGTTTTACACTGGACAGCGGAGATGGACTTTGACAAATCCTTTAAGCGTCTCAAACCAGAGAGACTTTTAAGTGATAGAAAAGATATTGCCAAAGCTTCAGCACTCAATGTCTCTTCACACTTCATGGTGGCTCGTGATGGAACAATATACAGGCTTATGCCGGAAAACTGGATGGCTAGACATGTGATAGGACTCAACTACTCAAGTATAGGTATAGAAAATATTGGTGGTAAAGACAATAAAGCAGAAGACTTAACCCCCGCACAACTACAAGCCAATATAGATTTGGTGAGATATCTCAAAGTCAAATACCCAAGTATAAAATATATGATAGGGCATCACGAATATCAACAGATGGAAGCGACTTCTTTATGGCTGGAACGTGACAAAGGATACAGAACAGTGAAGTCAGATCCTGGTGCTAAGTTTATGTCAGATGTACGAAAATCGGTAAAAAACTTACAACTCAAACCACCTCCCAAAGGACAGTAATGAATTCAGCTTTTTCTATAGTTGATTGGGGTGTGTTTATTGCATATTTTTTAGTATTAACTTTTACGAGCGTGATTTTAAGTCGTGTAAAAGTGAAGAGTACGCGTGATTATTTTGTAGGTGGAAACTCCGTGCCTATGTTTGCAGTGGCTATTTCAGTCCTTGCTACTTCGCAGTCTGCAGCTACTTTTTTGGGTGGACCTGAGTATTCGTATGGAAAAGATTTAACATTTATAGGATTTTATTTATCAGCCTTTTTAGCAGTTATTTTTGTCGCGAGAGTGCTTATACCCAGATTTTATGCTATTCATGCGGTTACAGTGTATGAACTGCTTGAAATCCGTTATGGAGAATCTGCAAAGAAACAAGCGGGGGTTATGTTCCTCATAGGACGTTTATTTGCAAGTGGAGCAAGACTTTATATAGGAGCATTGGCTATCTCAATGATACTTTTTTTAGATATCTCTGCTTCTCATGTGGCAATCTCTATAGCTATTTTGATGTTAGGTGCTTTGGCATATGCTTATTTTGGGGGAGTGAAGTCCATTATTTTTTCTGACATCATACAAGCCATGACTTATATAGGTGCTGGGATTGCAGTGCTTATCTACCTTTATGTGAGTATCAATGCAGATATGGGTACTGTGATAAGTACATTGGAAGCAGATAATAAACTCAAACTTCTTGACTTCTCTATGTCTGGAGGATTTTCTGTATGGGCCTTGCTAGGTGGATGGTTACTACTCAACATCGCAGCGTATGGATTGGACCAAGATATGACACAACGTGCACTGAGCTGTAAAGATACAAAATCTGCTCAGCGCTCACTAATGATGAGTATTTATATGACTATTCCTGTAGCTATACTGTTTTTAATGATTGGGTTATTACTCTACCTTTTTTATCAACATCCAGAACTCTCAGGCCTTAGCACTGAGGTGGTGCAGAAATTCGAAGGTGAAAAAATAACCATTTTTATGTATTACATACTACATGAAATGCCAGAAGGTATACGTGGACTGGTAACTGTGGGTGCTGTAGCGGCCGCGTTGTCTTCATCCAATTCTGTGCTAGGTGCGATGTCTTCTGTAGCCATAGAAGACCTGTATAGACCATGGAAGATGAAGCAGAGCACTACAGATGAGATGCACTTTGTTAAAGCTGGACGCAATGCCGTACTTTTTTTTGCTGTAGCACTCTCAGCTATGGCAATGTTAAGCTACTACTGGCAACGCTACACAGAACTACCACTGCTTAGCTTTGCACTTGGGGTGATGGCATTTGCCTATACTGGTTTACTTGGTGTGTTTGGAGCAGCTATCTTCACTAAACGTGGGTCTGCTATCACTGTACCTCTTGCCCTATTGAGTGGGTTTATGACTGTGCTGTTGTTACAACCATATGTACTAGGAAATATATTTGACTTGAAACTTGGGTTTGCATGGCAGATATTGGGTGGAACGATTGTAGCATTCGGGGTGATGATGATGGGAAAAGACAATCAAGTAATTTAGTTTATAATGTTTTTAATCTCTCAATAGCCTCATCCAACTCTTCTTCTTTTTTAGAAAAACAGAATCTTGCCAGATAGACCCCCTCGCTGTTTTGGTAAAAGGCCCTTGCTGGAACAGTAGCGATGCCTGTTTTTTCTAGCAGTGTGACAACTTTTTGCTTGTCATCTTCACCTGCTAGTTTTGAGATGTCGGCTAGTACATAGTAGGCACCTTTGACATATTCGGCAGTCAGACCCACCTCATTTAGTGCTTTGATAAATTTGTCTCTTTTTAGCTGATGTGCTTTGGCTACATCTGTATAGTAGGAGATTGGCAATTCATTTAAACCTTTGAGTATGCCGTGTTGTAGTGGTGCAGGAGGGCATACATACACCAGGTCATTAAATGCAGAGGCGGCATCGATGATATTTTTTTGCGTAATGGCGTAACCCAGTCTCCAACCCGTGATAGAGTATATTTTAGAGAATCCAGAGATAACCACTGTACTTTCTTTTAAACTCTCGATACTCAATGCAGATACAAATTCAAGTCCATCATACACGAAGTGCTCATACATTTCATCACTAAAAAGAAAGAGGTTGTTTTGATTGATAATCTCTGAGAGGTTTTCCAGCTCTTGCCTTGTATACACTTTTCCACTAGGGTTGGAAGGATTACAGATGAGTATGGATTTGGTATCTTCAGATATTTGACTTTTGAGGTGTTCAAAATCTATAGTATACTCTGGTGGGGCAGTTCTTATGTATTTTATTTTACAACCCATAGATTCTAGTGTAGCAACATGGTACCCATAGTAAGGCTCAAAAAGTACAACTTCATCACCCTCATTGAGCAGTGACATAGCTGTAGCATAAAAAGCTCCAGTAGCACCTAAACTAACTAATACATTTTCAGGTTCAACCTTTTGGTCATAAAAATCATTTTGTTTTTTCGCTATAGCTACTCTTAGCTTGTAGTTACCGTATGCAGAAGTATAGGTATTCTTACCACTGTCTATGCCTTCTTTTGCACCTTGAGCCACAGGGAAAGGCACTTCAAGGTCACAAAGCCCTTGGGCCATATTGAGTCCGTTTTTCTCGTTACATAAAATAGACATAGCTCTTATCTCAGATTGTGCTATATGTTTGGCTCGATTACTTAGTTGCATATATACCTCACTAGTATTAATAAGTGAAGTATAGTTGAACTTTACTTATACACATACTGTTATGAGATTGATTGTCTTCGTTAGTACTATGATTAAATCACATTAAGCTCTAAGTATGTATAATCTTTATAGTATAATCAACTATTGTATACATGTAATAAATCATTGTCCTATTGGCATTATTAAAGAAATATATAAATGAATAAAGAACACTATATTGGCATTATGTCAGGTACATCGTTAGATGGTGTCGACGTAGTACTCTGTGAAATAGATGCTAAGTCATGTAGGCTTATACATGCTATAGAATACCCATTCCCCTCAGAACTTAAAGTTGAACTACTCTCTATGATATCAGGCACTTGTACATTAGAAGAAGTAGGGCGGGCAGATCACGCTTTGGGTCTATTGTTTACAGAGGCTGTGGTATCTTTGCTTGTGTCTCATAATATAGATGCTTCCATCATTACAGCTATAGGTTCACATGGGCAGACATTATGGCATGATCCTCAGGGTGAATATGCTTTTACGATGCAACTGGGAGACCCTAACATTATTACTGCTAAAACAGGCATCGAAGTGGTTGCAGACTTTAGGCGTAAAGATGTAGCACTTAGTGGACAGGGTGCTCCTTTTGCTCCTGCTTTTCATGAATTTATATTTGATAATATGAATACGTCTATAGCAGTCGTAAACATCGGAGGAATGGCAAATATCACGGTACTTGGCGATAGACTCATAGGCTATGACACGGGTTGTGGCAATGTGTTGATGGATATGTGGATACAAAAGCACAAAGGCGTTGCCTATGATAAAGACGGTGCATGGGCTAGGTTGGGTAAAGTGGATTATACTCTTTTAGATATGATGATGTCGGATGAATATTTCTCTGCACCATACCCAAAAAGTACAGGGCGAGAGAAGTTTAATGAGGGGTGGTTGGATGATTGTTTATTAAACCTCGGGGCAAAAAGTGATAATAAGATACCACAACCTACAGATGTCCAAAGAACCTTATTGGAATTAACAGCTCTTAGTATAAGCAACGAAGTGTTAAAGTTTAATACCGATGTAGCATTACTTTGTGGTGGTGGGGCTAAAAATTTCTTCTTAGTAGAACGTATAAAAGCACTCATGCCTAACGTTGAAGTAGCCATAGCTAAAAATGCAGATGAGATAGAAGCGATGACTTTTGCGTGGCTTGCCTACAAACGCATACACAAAGAAGAAGTTAATCTTAAAGATGTCACGGGTGCAAGAAAAAACAGTATTTTAGGAGCGATTTATGCATGATGAGTTAAAAGGGTGGCTAGAGTGGCTAGGCATTGAAAACCCCGAACTTAAAGCCTTGTGTGGTGATGCAAGTTCAAGACGGTATTACCGACTTCAAGAGCCAAAATCAATAGTTATGGATGCTTCAGATGATAAAAAGGTCGTCCCTAGGTTTATAGGTGTTGCCATGTTGTTGCAGCAATTTAAAGTGCGACTACCACAAATCAAAGCATTTGAACAGCATAAAGGCTTTATGTTGCTTGAAGATGTGGGTTCTACACATCTTTTTGACAAACTGGAAGCAAAAAATGCAAGTCTCTATTACGATAAAGCCATCAAAGAATTAGTCAAGATACAAAAAACACCATCAAAAGGGCTAGATCCTTATGATGCGATGTTTTTACTAGAAGAGATGAACCTCATGTCGCAGTGGTACATTAAAGAGCATTTAGGTAGAACGGTAGAATGTGTAGAAGGTCGTACACTTTTAGGGGCTTTTGCACTCATATCAAAAGAGGTACTCTCTCAGCCTCAAGAGATATTTGTACATCGTGACTACCACTCACGAAACCTCATGATAGATAAGAACGACAACATCGTAGTCATAGACTTTCAAGATGCCAAGTCTGGAGCATTGACGTATGACTTAGTCTCACTGCTTCGTGATGCTTATGTAGAGTTAGATGATGCAGAGATACAAAGACTTGTATTGCTCTTTAAAGAGCTAAAAGGTTTAGAGGTAGAGGATGAAACCTTTTTGCGTTGGTTTGACTTTACAGGCTTACAACGACATATCAAGATACTTGGGATTTTTTCTCGTCTTAGCATAAGAGATGGAAAGGATGGGTATTTGGATGATATACCTTTAGTTTTGAAGTATGTGTTGGATATTTGTGAGAAATATCCTGAGTTGGATGGCTTGGCTCATATATTGAAGCCTGAGTAGGGTGTGGTTGCCACCACACCTTCAATGTTTAATTTGTTTTGAAATATTACCTCTTTGTTTAACCGTGGCGTTGTTCTCTTTCATTTTTTTTAGAAAAAAACGAAACAAAAAAAGCGTTGCTCCTCTCGAATCGCTTTGCTTATAAGGTCGTTCGGAGCAACAAGGGCACGCCTTGCGTGATTTAATAGATGGTGCTAATGCACAAAGGATATGATATGAAATGTATGATACTCGCTGCGGGACTTGGCTCGCGTATGAGACCACTTACTGATGTGACACCTAAACCACTACTCAAAGTTGGGGGCATACCTCTCATTGTGTGGCACTTGGAAAAACTTGCCCATCAAGGCATCACTGATATTGTCATAAATATCGCACACTTGGGATATCAGATACCTGAAGCTTTGGGTGATGGTTCGGACTGGGGTGTGAACATACAGTACTCAGATGAACAAGAAGAAGGTGGACTTGAGAGTGCCGGGGGGATAATCAAGGCACTTCCTTTACTGGATGATGATACTTTTTTAGTCGTAAACGGAGATGTTTTTACAGATTACGACTTCCAAGACAACAGACACTTGGCAGATGGCGTTTTAGCTCATCTAATCCTCGTACCTAACCCAGAGCATAACCCTGAGGGAGATTTTTCCTTAGATGGCAACCTTGTGGTGAATAACAAGCAATATACCTTTTCTGGTATAAGTTACTATTCACCCAAATTTTTTGAGGGCGTACCCTATGGTAAGTCTGCCTTAGCTCCTTTACTTCGAGAAGCGATGAAAGAGGGAAAAGTTACGGGTGAACTTTATGAGGGCGAGTGGTTAGATATAGGCACACCTGAAAGATTAGAGAGATTAAATGCAGAGTTGATGAATAGGTATTAAACTCCTTTTATTAACCCACTAACTAAACATCTAAAAATATGCTATAATATATTATGGAAAAAAGAGATGCAAGAACACTAAAAATAGCGGCACAACAAGAGCT
>DQVJ01000154.1 GCA_015661795.1 Sulfurovum sp. | reverse complement strand
TACCTATAAAAAATATCTCAATTATTGAAACTATCTCTTATGTTAAACTCAACAGTTTCTCACAGATTGTACTTACTAAACCTCTTGGTTTAGCCAAGGGTAAATTATATGGATTCATACAAGATAAAGTAGTCGCAGGCATTGCCAAAGTCCGCAATAACCAACTTTATGGTTATCTAACGTCAGATAGTAAATGCCGTTTTTCAGTTTTTATAGGTGCAGAAAATGCTCCTGGTATTGCTACTGGTAGCAATAGCAATGAAATGATAATCAAATTCATACCAAAATGGCATCACATTAATATAGGTGATAAAGTCACTACCAGTGGATTGGATAATATCTTTTTTGCAAATATACCAGTGGGACAAGTGACAAAAATTGAAATGCAAAGCTCTTATAAGATAGCACATATTAAAACGTATAATGATACATACCACCCCAAAACATTTTTTCTCATCAATAATGCACAAGTAACTCTTGCAAACGATTTTGATAGTAATGCTACAAGATTAACACCATTTAGGGTTATCAAAGTAATAAATAATGAACAAAACCTTACAAATACTGCAGAAAATGAACAAAACCAAACTACGCCACTTATTTCTAGTATACCTTCACGTATAGACCAAACACAAGAAGAGGTTATAGAACCAGAGATACCTCTCGAGAAAAATGAAATAACAAAACCAAAACCAAAATCAAAGAAAAAGAAACGAAAGAAAAAAGCGAGTAGTTTAGACCTTTTTTAAGAAACATTACATGAAAGTTTTTAACTCTTTTTGCCCTTGTTATTAAGGGCTTTTTGAGTCTCTTTTGCGTATAATATCAAACTAAAAATCAAGGGTATCTCTCTATGCCAAAACGCAATGACATCAAAACTATTTTACTTATTGGTTCAGGACCTATTGTTATCGGTCAAGCTTGTGAATTTGACTATTCAGGAACGCAAGCTGCTAAAACACTGAAAGAACTAGGATACAGAGTAGTTCTTATCAACTCCAATCCTGCAACCATCATGACAGATCCAGAATTTGCAGACCGTACTTATATTGAGCCTATCACTCCAGAAATTATTTCTAAAATCATCAAAAAAGAAAATGTGGATGCCATACTTCCTACCATGGGTGGTCAAACTGCACTCAATGTTGCTATGGATATGCATGAAGCAGGTATGCTAAAAAATGTTGAGTTTTTAGGTGCAAATCCTGCCGCCATTAAAAAAGGTGAAGATCGCCAAGAGTTCAAAGAAGCCATGATAAAAATAGGTATGGACTTACCTATCTCACAATATGCCTACAATATGGATGAAGCATTAGACGCAGCAAAAAACATTGGTTTTCCACTTATTATTCGTGCTTCGTTTACTATGGCTGGTGGTGGATCAGGTGTGGCATATAATATGGATGAGTATAAAGAGATTGTCAAAGGCGGACTTGAGGCCTCACCTATTTCAGAAATTCTCATAGAGGAGTCTTTACTTGGTTGGAAAGAATATGAGATGGAAGTTATCCGCGATAAGGCAGATAACTGTATCATCATATGTTCCATAGAAAATTTTGATCCTATGGGTGTCCATACTGGAGACAGTATCACTGTAGCTCCTGCACTGACACTGACAGATAAAGAATACCAACATATGAGAAATGCCTCTTTTCAAATTTTGAGAGAAGTAGGTGTAGATACTGGTGGTTCCAATGTACAGTTTTCCATCAACCCTGATACTGGACGTATGATTGTCATCGAAATGAACCCTCGTGTAAGCCGTTCTTCTGCCTTGGCCTCAAAAGCCACAGGATACCCTATAGCCAAAGTAGCTACCTTACTTGCTGTGGGTTATACGCTTGATGAAATTACCAATGACATTACTGGAACACCTGCATCATTTGAACCTGTCATTGACTATATCGTAACAAAACTTCCTAGATTTACATTTGAAAAGTTCCCACTTGCAAACTCCACACTTACCACTGCGATGAAGTCAGTCGGTGAAGTAATGGCTATTGGTCGTACCTTTAAAGAATCATTTCAAAAGGCTCTGTGTTCACTTGAGACCGATCTCATAGGTTTTAACCCTATCAAATGTGATGGTGAAGAACTTGTACATGAAATTCGTCGTCCCAATGCTGATAGAATGCTTTATGTCTTTGAAGGACTTAGACGAGGCATGAGTGTAGATGCTATGTTTGACCTTTGTAAAATAGACAGATGGTTTCTCTATCAACTAGAAGAACTTGCACTTCGTGAAAAAGAGATGGATATTGCCCTACTCTCAGATGCAACAAGACTACGTCTAGTGAAATCTGAAGGTTTTTCAGATGCAATGATTGCATCTGTCATAAACAAAAAAGAAGGTTTAACACTCTCTGAAAATGACATCTATACAGCTAGAGAAAAATTAGGTATCTCTTTAGAATATAACGAAGTAGATACCTGTGCTGCCGAATTTAAAGCCCTTACGCCCTACCTTTATTCAACAACCAACATTACAAAACTTCCTCTACAAGCTGAAATCTCTAGCGCTACAGAGAAAAAAGTACTTGTGATAGGTGGAGGGCCAAATCGTATCGGTCAAGGTATTGAATTTGACTATTGCTGTGTACATGCTGCTTATGCACTTGAAGATATGGGCGTGAAATCGATTATGTATAATTGTAACCCCGAAACCGTTTCTACTGACTATGACACATCAGACATTCTCTACTTTGAACCTATTGACTTTGAGCATGTAAGAAGTGTTATTGAACTCGAAAAACCAGATGGTGTGATTGTCCACTTTGGTGGACAAACACCACTAAAATTAGCTAAAAATCTTACGGCTATTGGTGCAAATATTTCTGGAACTACTGCAAAAGTTATTGACCTTGCTGAAGATAGAGAACTTTTCTCAGCCTTTATCAATGACCTTGGTTTAAAACAGCCTGAAAATGGTACAGTTTTTGCCAAAGATGAAGCTATTTCTGTGGCACATCGTATTGGGTACCCTGTCCTTGTACGTCCATCATTTGTACTTGGTGGTCGTGGGATGAAAACAGTGTATTCAGATGATGAACTGAAACAATACATGGATGAAGCAGTCAGTGTTTCACATGATGCACCTGTACTTATAGACAAATTCCTTGACAATGCCATTGAACTCGATGTAGACGCTATTTGTGATGGGAAAGATGTATATATAGGCTCAGTGATGCAACACATTGAAGAAGCAGGTATCCATTCTGGAGACTCAGCTTGTTCTCTCCCCCCTGTAAGTATCTCAACTGCACTTCAAGAAGAAGTCAAAGAACAAACTGCAAAAATTGCACTTGGTCTAGGTGTGGTTGGACTGATGAACATTCAATATGCTATTCATAAAAATGAAATTTATCTTATAGAAGTGAACCCTAGAGCATCACGTACCGTACCATTTGTAAGTAAAGCCACTGGTGTACCTCTGGCAAAAGTTGCTACAAGAGTTATGATTCAAGGTGACCTTAGAGAGGCATTAAAGTTCTATGATACATTTAATGTTGTTAATTTCGATAAGAAGATTCTCGAACCTACTCTTAAAAAGCATATTGCCGTGAAAGAAGCGGTTTTTCCATTCAACAAATTACCAGGTTCAGACCTTATTTTAGGACCAGAAATGAAGTCTACAGGAGAAGTAATGGGAATTAGTGATAATTTCGGCATGTCTTTTGCTAAATCTCAATTTGCTTCCCAAAACAATATCCCACTAGAGGGAAAAGTGTTTCTCTCACTTACGCAATCAGACAAACCAAATGCTGCCCAAGTAGGTAAAATGTTTACAGATCTCGGTTTTGAAATAGTAGCAACTTCTGGTACACATACTGCATTGGAAGCAGCTGGGGTCAATTCGACAAAAGTACTCAAGATATCTGAGGGACGTCCAAATATTGATGATATGATACGAAATGAAGAGATAGTTATCGCTATCAATACTTCAGATAACTCAACAAGCAAGAGTGACGCAAGAACCATCAGACAATCAGTTCTGGCAAACCATGTAGCCTACTTCACTACATTGGCTGCAGCAAAAGCTACGGCTATGGCGATACAAGAACTTAAAGCCACAGATGGAGAACTTGAACCTAAAGCATTACAGGATTATCTTTCATAAAAAATGCTGTAAATAGTATAAAAACATTTGCTATAATCATATAACTCTTTATTTTGGAAAAGGTCTAAATTGTTACAGAGAAATTATTTACGGATATTTTTATCAGTTCAAAAAGCACTTTTTTTACGAGAACTGAATATGCGTTTTTCCGTGAGTAGAATAGGACTTTTTTGGACTTTTTTTCAACCTTTTTTCCAAGTTCTTCTTTTTGTTCTTATAAAAGTTTTTCTTTTTGGACGAAGTTCTGAAAATTTTGATTTTGCCGTTTTTTTAGCGTTAAACTTCACTGCCTTTAATATGTTTAAAAATATTATCAACAAATCTATGGGAGCCTTTACAGCAAACAGAGGTCTTTTTGTCTATAAACAGGTAAAACCCATAGATACTGTGATTGCACGAAGTATGGTGGAAGTGTTTATTACTGGTATTATCATTCTTATTTTTATCATGATTGGATTTTATTTCCAGTTTGATATGCATGTGAAAAACCTTGGTATGCTTTCATTGGGTTTTATATGGCTCATTATATTTTCATTTTCACTTGCACTTTGTCTGGCTGTAGCCAATACGTTTGTTAACAGTGTGAGTAAGGTTGTCGGCTTTCTTATGTATGCACTAATATTTGGCTCTGCACTGTTTTATACTGTTGATATGCTCTCACCAGAACTTCAAACTATCATTCTCTATAATCCTCTCACTCACTTTATGGAGATGATCCATGGCTCTTACTTTTATACTTTGGATATTAAACATGTTGACTCTGTCTATATGATGTTTTGGACAATATCTCTAATGTTTATAGGACTATGGTTCTATATGAAACTGGAAAAGAAGATTGTATCATTATGATAAAACTTAAAAATGTTACAAAATACTTTCAAACGAACAATGGGAAAAAATACATTCTCAAAGATGTTAGCATCAACATCCCCAGCCATACAAACATTGGGATTTTAGGAAGAAATGGTGCGGGTAAATCTACACTTATCCGTATGCTTGGACAAATAGAATTTCCCAATAGTGGGAAAATCACCTCACCTAATACTTTTTCATGGCCACTAGGTCTTTCAGGTGGTTTTGTAGGGAATATGACAGGCAAAACCAATGTCAAATTTGTTTGTAGACTCTATGGTAAAAACAATCAAGAGATAAAAAAGATTATACAGGATATACAGGAATTTTCTGAACTTAAAGAGTATTTTGATATGCCCATAAAAACCTACTCTTCTGGTATGAAGTCTAGACTGAACTTTGGACTGAGTATGGCTTTTGACTTTGACTATCTACTGATAGATGAAACACTCTCTGTTGGAGATACTCGCTTCAAAAAAAATCCAAAGAAGCACTCATGAAGAAGATAGAGACATGCTCTGTACTCTTGGTAAGCCATGACATGAAAATTTTAAGAGAATTATGTGATGCAGGTATTGTGGTCAATCAAGGTCAAATGTACTATTATGAAGATATTAATGATGCTATTGACGAATATGAAAATATAAATAAGAAGGCAGGATAACTAAGATATGTTAATATTATTACAAGGGACTTATATACCATGAAAACTATCTTAAAACTTTTTTTTACACTGGCATTTATTATATCTACAAGCTATGTTGTTTTGTTAGAGACGGAGAGGTATCAGTCTAACAGTCTTATCACTATACGAGACCTCTCTCAAAAACAAGCCACCAGTTCTTTTGACATGATATTATCTCAAACTTCTCCAGTCATGCAAGACTCCAAATTATTGGAACTCTATATACGTTCAGGTGACATGTTTAGTCATTTAGATACAAAATTCAATCTCTCATCTTACTATTCTGGAACTAAAATAGATGTACTTCGTCGACTTTCAAAAGAAAGTCCTCTGCCGTTTTATAAACTCACAAAAGAGAACCTGCTTGAAGAATATAACAAAGATCTTTTTATCATTTATGATACAGCCTCCACAGCGCTCCAAGTGGGTTTTGCACATGCAGACCCTAAGATAGCTCAAGCAATAGTAGAAAGCATTATCGAACATTCAAGTGATACACTTAACCGACTTGAGAGAGAAAATGCCAATGTAGCATTACATTTTTTGGAAAAACAAGTAGATGAAAGTAAAATTACTTTCATTCATACCATTAAAAAAATGATTGAATACCAAAATGAACATAACACTATAGATCCAAATCTTGATGTACAGTCCAAAAGCACTATCCTTGCAAATTTGGAAGGTGATCTCATTAAAAAAACAGTTGAGTACCAAAGTGCTGGGAAATTTATGATTAAAAATTCTGCAGAACAGAAAATTGCCCAGAACACCATAGTAAATCTTAAAAAAGAGATTAAAAAAGTAAAACAGTCTATAGCTGGTTCAGATATTGACAGTAAAGAACTTAATGAAGCAGTATTTGATTTTGAACTCTTAAAAAATGATATGGATTTTAGTAAAGAAATCTATAGACAATCTCTAGTAAAATTAGAAGAACTCAGAACTCAAGTCAATCAAAACATTAAAAATCTTCTTGTCATTAACAAGCCATCTTTAGCAGAAAAATATACATACCCTGACAAAACAAAAAAAATACTCACATTGTTTATTATACTTGTATTTTTATACAGTATATTGATTTCTATCATCACGTTATTAAGAGATCATAGAGATTAATTCTATTTTAGATATGACAGCCATACTTGTAGTTTTCGGCTTATAAAATTACGTATTTTTATCTTTGTTCTATAATATTTTGATTGCATGTACTGATTTTTCTCAACTTCCAGAGCCTCTAAGAAAATTTCTATCGTACAGGGTTTTTTTGTTTTAGGGTCTATATAATTAGGGTACAGTATCAACGATGCTGCAACAAGTTCATCTAGTTGCAACTTTCTAGCTCTACGGGTACATATCTCCTCATCGATAGTCAGTCCCCATCCCGCATAAAATGGCAAGCCATATGTATGTACTTTTATACCACGAATAAGGGCTTCAAATCCCACCAATGATGTCATCGTATGTACTTCATCAGCATATTGTAGTACACTGTCCAAAGACACCTCTGTGACAATCTCATCACAGTACTGTAGCATTTTTGT
Source organism: Sulfurovum sp. (assembly GCA_015661795.1). Lineage (GTDB taxonomy): Bacteria > Campylobacterota > Campylobacteria > Campylobacterales > Sulfurovaceae > Sulfurovum. Next base: position 966 of record DQVJ01000154.1, on the reverse strand, counting down.
TTCTTCAATGTTACCCACTCTATTCCCCACCAATACATCAGGATGGGGTTTAAATACAATATAAGCATATGGACATTTTTTTCGTACCTTCTCTAATAACATTAGATTTGTCATCCCTTTAGCCCCATATTGTATAGAAGCATCATCCTCCACCTGTCCTGGTACGAAAACTATTTGCTTATTGTGAGGTAAATTTAAGATATTGTCTTCATAAATGTTATATTTAGAAAGTCTTTTCTCTACAAGAAATAAACGTATATCATTTGCCCGTTCCAATACATTCAAATCTTCAGAAAAATGATAGTGATTTAATATATATTCCAAATCACTCTCTTGTGTAGGGTCAAAATAAATACCCCTCTTATCAATCACTTGAGAATATGCCTGTGTCAAATCAGAACCCAAACCAACAGAGCGAAGAAACCCATCTTCTACACGTATTATATTTATAGTGTGTTGTAACGCATACTGTTCAACACTTTTAAAAAGTTTTCTTCCCCAAATATAGATGCTGCTCTCTTGGTTCAGTCCTTTTTGAAGTGCATATTCCAAATGGTTTTGACCTAAAAGAGGATTGATAAAAATCATATTTTTTTCATGTAAGTCAGTAAAAAATGGTCTTATAAAGGTATGTTTCCACTTGGAAAATCCAAAAAAATAGGCTTTTAGATCTACCTTTGGTTTTTGTATTTTTTTAAGATTCACTATTTCTTGTATCGTAGCTATAATATCTGAAGGCTTTTTCGTATAGGGATTTGTATATTTGCTATAGAGTATGTAAGCTGCAGCAAAAATTTCATCAATACTGAGTATTTTTTGGCGTCGTTTACATGAGACTCGGTCATCACTTACTCCCCACCCTGCATAAAATGGTATACCAAAACATACACACTCTTTTCCAAGTAACAGTGCTTCAAATCCCATTTGTGAGGTTTTGGTATACACTTTAGTGAAATAGCTTAAAAG
>DQVJ01000197.1 GCA_015661795.1 Sulfurovum sp. | reverse complement strand
TTGATATTTGTGTCATATTGTGAAAAGACATCTGAACGTGTTTTTAATGCCATTACTATCTCTTCCAATGCAGCATTTCCCGCACGTTCACCTAAGCCATTTATTGTACATTCTACCTGTCTAGCTCCATTGACAACTGACTCTAATGAATTGGCAACACCCAAACCTAAATCATTGTGATTATGCACAGAGATGATGGCACGTCCTTTGACGTAAGCACTCATTTCTTTTACCATGGCACCTATTTCAAAAGGAAGTCTAAATCCGACAGTGTCGGGTAAGTTAATAGTGCTGGCACCTGCTTCAATCACTGCATCAGTTATTTCTTTCATAAACACGATGTCTGAACGGCCTGCGTCTTCACATGAGAATTCTACATCATCCACAAAAGTACGTGCATATTCAACTGCTTTTACAGCACGTTTAATGACTTCATCGGGTGTCATTTTAAGTTTATATTCCATGTGTATTTTTGAAGTTGCGATAAAGGTATGAATACGTTTCATCTTCGCTTTTGATATGGATTCGCCGGCTGCCTTGACATCTGAATCTATGGCTCGTGCCAATGAACACACCGTTGAAGTTGTTACGCGTTGTGCTATCTTGTCTATGGCATCAAAATCTCCAGGACTTGCTGCTGCAAACCCTGCTTCGATGATATCTACACCCAAACGCTCTAATTGCACAGCAATTTGGATTTTTTCTTCAGTGTTCATGGAAGCCCCAGGGCTTTGTTCCCCATCTCTTAATGTTGTATCAAATATTTTAATTATATCTTTGTTCATTTTATTACCTTCGGTATGTAAAAGCGATATACGCTGAATAATGGACTAATTTTACCTAAATTGTAGTTATTAGTAACTAATTTTGTTTTATGTGAAAAAGTGTGTGGATAGTTTTGAACTATTAGTGCGTGAGCAGTAGCAGGAGAGAAATATCTTTAGTAAAAATAGTATGGTTATATATAATGTTTTTCATTATGCTCTCCTAATTTTTTGGTAAGTATACTGTAAATTAAAATAAATAACAAGGCAGAAGAATTATCGTTTAATGTTTATCTTACGTAACCTTAGACTACGTAAAGCACGTAATGGTCCATAAAGAGTATATGCAAAGACAATGATGGCCAGGCCCTCTATTGAAAATAGGTATAATAATGAAGCAACAAGAACGAGGAGTATCATAGTTTTAAATACCATAGGTCGGTCAAGCTGTATTTTTTTAAAGGAAGGATATCTAAAGTTACTCACCATAAGTATAGCCACTCCCAATGTAAGAAAGAGTAAGATAATACTATAGTCATGGAATGTATATTTATGAAATAAAAGTATCCACATGGAAACAAATACTGCAGCAGTTGGAATAGGAAGTCCTATAAATATATTGGGGTCTGTTTTTGCGGTTGATATGTTAAATCTTGCCAGACGGATAGCACCAAAAATGACATAAATAGCTGAAACTAGGATACCGAATCGTCCAAATACTACACCTGTAAAAAAATAAAGTAGCATTGCCGGAGCAATACCAAAAGAGATAATATCCGCGAGTGAATCAAATTCTACACCAAATTGACTAGTCGTGTTTGTCATTCTTGCAATTCTTCCATCTAGTCCATCAAAAACCAGGGCAAGAAGGATAAGCCATGCGGCTGCACTAAAGTTCCCTTTACTGGCTTCAACAATACTTATCACACCTACAAAAATACTACTTGCAGTAAATAGGTTTGGCAGGATATAGATAAGGTTAGACTTGTTCATAAGTTTATGTGTCTTTATCAGCTTCTTCTTCAGCTTTTGCTCTGGCTTCTGCGGCAGCTATTTTATCTCCATGTGCCAGACGGCTTGGCATATTGTTGTCTTTTTCGAATTCTTCAATGATAGACCGTACTTTTTTACCTTCAATAACTTCTACATCAAGAAGTATAGTAGCTATATTTTCTATAGCCTTATGATATTCATTGAGTGTTTTTTTAACAAAAGTAAAACGTTCATTCAAGGTAGAACGTATATAGTTATCCATATCTTCAGCCATTTTTTCGCTATAGTCAGTAGATACAGCTCCTGCACCTAAAAATGAATTCTGGCTACGAGAGAGTACCATTAAACCTGCGACATCAGTCATACCATATACAGAAATCATATCTTTAAGAATAGCAGTTGCACGGTCTAGATCATTACCTGCTCCTGTACTTACCTCACCTATAAATACTTCTTCTGCTGCACGACCTCCAAGGAGTACATCTATCTCAGCCATCAGTTCATGTTTTTGTTTTAAAAACCTGTCTTCATCATCTGGAAGGTGCAAGGTATATCCCAATGCACCAAGCCCCCTAGGAATGATAGATACTTTGGTGACACGTGTTGCACCTTTTGTGAGCTCTGCCATGAGTGCATGACCACTTTCATGGTAGGCTACTATTCTTTTTTCTACTTCAGAAATTTTACGGTTTTTCTTTTCAAGTCCAACAAATGAACGCTCAATGGACTCTAGCAAATCAGATTGTTCAATCTCTTTTTTATTAAAACGACCTGCCAATAATGCTGCCTCATTTATGATATTTGCCAAGTCAGCACCTGCTAGTCCGGCAGTTTGCTTAGCTACGATTCTCAAATCTACATCTTTTGAGAGTTTAACACCTTTTGAATGTACTTTTAAAATAGCTAAACGTCCATCATAGTCAGGTTTATCAACAAGAACCTGTCTGTCAAAACGTCCAGCTCTAAGCAATGCAGCATCAAGTGTTTCTGGTCTATTCGTTGCAGCTAAAACTATTACAGGTGTATCCGCACCAAAGCCATCCATTTCAGCCAAGAGTTGGTTCAGTGTTTGTTCTCTTTCATCATTGCCCCCCATTTGTCCACCAGATGCACGAGACTTACCAATAGCATCAATTTCGTCAATAAAAATGATAGAAGGTGCTTCTTTTTTAGCTTGTGCAAAAAGGTCACGCACACGGCTGGCTCCGACACCTACAAACATCTCAATGAATCCTGAGCCTGTAACAGAGAAAAATGGAACAGAAGCTTCACCAGCTACTGCTTTTGCAAGGAGTGTTTTACCAGTTCCGGGAGGTCCTACAAGGAGTAAACCCTTAGGGATTTTAGCTCCTAGTTCCATATATCGTTCTGGAAACTTTAGAAAATCTACTATTTCTTTTACTTCATCTTTGGCTTCTTCTACCCCTTGAACATCTGCAAATTTTGTATCTGGCTTTTCAGAGTTAATAAGCTTATCTGCTTTTCCTGCACCCAGTATCCCTCCACCCATACCTTTAGACATTTTTTTAGCAAGGAAAATCCAAATACCAAAAAAGATGAGTATCGGGAGTAGGGAACCTAGAAGTTCAGACATGAACCCTCCACCCATGATACCCTCATAGGTAATACCTTTTTTCTCTAAAAGAGGGATAAGATCTTTATCGTAGGTAGGAACATTTTGTGCAACAAAGCGTGTTATCCGACCATTGTCATCTGCTATAGCTTCTATGGTAGTCGGAGTAAGTTTGACAGATTTAATTGTGCCTTTTTCTATCTCTGTTTTAATTTCGGAGTATTTGACGGATTTTGTTTGTGTCACATTATTCCCGCCTGTCATCATATTTCCAAGACTTTCACCATCACCTACAAAGGATTTAAAAATCATAATGATGATGATGGAAAAGATTGCAAATGCCAACAGTGGGTTGTTGTTGAAAAAATTATTGTTATTATTATCTTGGTTATTGTTATCTTGGTTAGCCATGAATGATTATCCTTATGTTTTACAGTATTTCTGTGAGATTTTATCTATTGTTTCTTATAAACAAGTGTTACCCACTCACCTTTATGTATTCTTTGTTCCAATTGCAAGTCTTTAAAGGACTCTTGTACTAAAGCTTCTTTTTTGTCTAAAATACCTGAGAGTATTAAGAAGCCATCTTCTTTACAAACGGACTTTAAATCTTTGGCGATATATTTGAGTACATCCACAATTATATTTGCTATGACAACATCATAAGTACCAGTTGCTTTATCTATCGAACCTTCCCAAAGCTTAGTATAGGTTTCTTCATTTAGTATGAAATTCTCTTTACAGCTTTCAACAGAAACAGGGTCTGTATCACAGAGTTCAACTGTAGCACCCATTTTTCTACATGCAAGACCTAATATACCAGAACCACACCCTACATCAATGATACTATCACCATCTTTTACATATTTGGAGATCGTTGTCAAACATGAATACGTTGTAGCATGATGTCCTGAACCAAAGGCTAAAGCAGGATCTATTTTGATATTAATAAAATTCTCTTTAGGCATATACCAGCTTGGAAAAATATAAAATATACCTGCTTCTATAGGTTCTATAGAGTCTTGATAATTTTTAATCCAGTCTTTGCTATCTTTTTCTTTTAGAAGATAGCGTAGTTGGATATCACCGTTCAAAGTACCTTCTAAGGATACAAGTGCATCTTTAACGTAAGTTAAATCAGATTCACTGCGTACAATAATTTTACCAGTACTTAATTCCACACCATCACCTGCGAGATTTGCAACAAAATCAGCGATAAACTCTACAAATTCATCATTCAGGGTGATAGTTAATTCAGAATATTTACTTTGCATTTGCCACTCTAAATGCAATTTCAAGGTCTAAAGTCCCTTCATAAAAGGCTTTCCCTACAATAGTCCCATCTATATTAGCATCTATCAGTCCATTGATATCTGACATATCTTTGAGCCCACCAGAAGCAATGGTCTCTAACCCTGATGCTTCTTGTATCTCTTTCGTGAATTCGATGTTTACCCCTGTCATCATGCCATCACGTCCTACATCTGTACAGATAATAGCTTGCACACCACAAGCAGCAAATTCACGGGCAAGGTCAGTTGCCTTCATATTGGATGTCTCTGCCCAGCCTTCAACAGCTACCATACCATCGATGGCATCTATACCAACAACAATGGGGTATTTGGCAGCCATATTTTTTACAAACTGTGCATTTTTTACAGCAATAGAACCTAGGATAAGTCTATCAATACCTAGATCAAGATACATTTTGATGGTTTCCTCATCACGGATACCCCCACCAAGTTCTAATTTTAGGTTACAATTTTCACGAATTTTTTTAATTTGTTCTAGGTTTTCAGGTTTTCCTGCAAAAGCACCATTGAGGTCTACAAGGTGTACCCATTCGCTTCCAAGTTCTTCAAATTTTTTAGCCACTTGCCAAGGTTCATTTGAGTATATTTTTGCCGATTCCATAAGTCCTTTACTGAGTCTTACGGCTTTTCCATCTTTGAGGTCAATTGCTGGTAGTATTGTCATATTATTATTCCTATAATTTTGCGAAGTTTTCTATGATTTTTAGTCCATTCTCATGGCTTTTTTCTGGATGAGGTTGGATACCATAAACATTTTTATTTTGCACAGCAGAGACAAACTCGTATCCATAGTGTGTTTTCCCTATAGTATATTTCTCATCACACTCTGCATGAAAAGAGTGGACAAAGTAAAGATAAAAATCTTTTTTTAATCCACTAAACAATGGAGTCTCTTTTTCTACAAAAAGTTCATTCCATCCCATATGAGGGACTTTGAGTTTGTGGTCAAATTTAGTTTGATCAAATGCGACTACTTTCCCGGGTATAAGTCCTAGTCCTTGGGTTGCTCCAAACTCTTGTGAACTTTCAAAGAGTAGTTGCATACCTAGGCAGATGCCAAGTAGAGGTTTACCTGAGTGTGCATAAGCGATGACTGCTTCATCCATACCATTTTCGTTAAGGTGTTCCATAGCGTCAGCAAACGCACCTACTCCGGGTAAGATGAGTTTATCATATTGACTTATCTTAGAAGGGTCACTCTCAAGGGTAGCATCTACACCCATTTTTGCAAAGGCATTGATGACGGAAGCAAGGTTTCCCATATTATAATCGACGATTCCAATCATAATCTTGCTCCCCAAAGAGGGTAGGCATTTTTGTGGTTATGCATTATTTATTGCTCTCTGTGTATTTAAATTCTTATGATTATAGCAAATTATATTAAAAAGCCTTCCCCTTTTGTTAAGCCTTTAGTCTATTTGGGTAAAATAAAGCCTAGTTATATTGGGGAAGAGATGAGAGAAAAGATAGAATATGCTTTGGTAAAATTGTTTTTGTACTTAGCAAAGGTGACACCAAAGTCTTTTATGTATGGTTTTATAAAAGGCTTGGCATTATTGGTCTATCAAGTAGATAAGAAAAGACGTATTTTAACTATCAAAAATCTTACAATGGCGTATCCTGAAAAATCTATAGAGGAAGTAGCGATACTTTCTAAAAAAGTGTATGTAGAATTGTCAAAAACCATTACTGAGATACTGTTAATGTTGGTAGACCGTTTTGATATAGATGAATCAATAGTGAACTTTGAAGAGGCTAAAGAAAAATTAAACAAACTTGTAAGTTCTAGTCCCAAAGGGATAGTAGTAGTGACAGCACATTTCTCTAACTGGGAGTTGGCTGCACATTTTTTGGCTAAACATGGTCTGCCGATGTTGGCTGTGGGAAGGAAAGGAAACAACACTTATATTGATAAAGAAATTACACTACCGTTTAGAAGAAAATATGGGAATAAACCTACGACTAAACATAAAGCCATGCTTGCTATGGCGAAGAGACTTAAAAATGCACAGGCTGTAGGATTGTTGATAGATCAAAAATCGGGTGACTTGAACAGTGTAAAGGTAGATTTTTTTGGAGTACCTGCAGAGACGACATTATCGGTGGCTTTATTAAAATCAAAGTTTGATCCCATGATTGTTCCTATTTTTATAGCCAGACAAGAGAGTGGAAAGTATAAAATGATTATCAATGAGCCCTTAGAGTATGAAAGCGATGATAAAGAGGATGAATTGGCATCCATGACTCAAGAATATACTACAGCGGTGGAAGATATCATTCGGCAATATCCGTCTCAATGGTTTTGGATGCATAATCGGTGGCGTATATGAAGAAAATATTGATTTTAAGTGATGGACGTATGGGGCATGTAAATCAATCTATCGCTTTTGCAAAGTATTTAAATTATACGTATGATATTGTAGAGGTGAAATTTAAAACAAAATTTTCTAAAGCATTATCATATCTATTTGATTATATAGGTATCCAATCAAAAAATTTATTTAATCTGGAATGTAACAGTCCATATGAGATGGTCGTAGGTG
>DQVJ01000246.1 GCA_015661795.1 Sulfurovum sp. | reverse complement strand
TCCGATGGTGAAAATCCATATTTGTCTTTTTCTTTGGCAAAACCTTATGGTAATCAAAAAACACTTTTTAAACATTCCAACTTTGTAAAAGAAATGTATGAAGTAGAAAGTGAATTTTCTGTTGAATTTGGAAAAGATAGAGAAAAACCATATATAAGTAGAAGTATCATCGGACGTTCAGCAATGAGTGATGGTTCTATTTCTCCCGAAGGTACACGGGCTTTTGCAAGAGGTGCATACAATGGACATTTTCCCATTAATACCGGTGAGGGTGGTTTAACATCAAATTTTCTTGCGACTATGAATGTATGTGACTGTGATGAAGTGTATATTGAAAAAAAAGAAGGCACATGGTTTGCTAAATCAATCTATAAAATCACGTATTTTTTAACCAATAGGGAAATTTCACAGCGTGTCTATAGAAGTATGGTAGTACGACAAAAAGATAAAGGTTCTTTCATTTTTGACAGGAATGAGTTGATTTATTTTCGTATAGACTGGACTAAAGCACTAGATCTTTTTCCTACAGAAGTACCTACTGGTGTTCCTGATATTACATTCCAAATGGGATCTGGTCTTTATGGAGTAAGAGATGAAAAAGGTAACTTTGATGAGGAACGATATCAAAAAGTAATGTCTTTTTGTAAGATGACCGAAGTAAAGTTGGCACAAGGTGCGAAACAGACAGGTGGAAAATTACTTGCAACCAAAGTCAGTGATGACATTGCCTATTATAGAGGTATACCTGCACATCAAGATCTCATCAGTCCTAACCGTTTTCCTTATGCTACTGATACAGATACCTTTTTTGATTTTATTACACATTTACAAGAGATATCCAAAAAGCCTGTAGGATTCAAGATTGTTATCTCATCTGTAGAAAATTTTGAAATATACGCTCAGGCTATGAAAAAAAGACTTGATCAAGGAAAGAGTATCGCTGATTTTATCACTATTGATGGTGGTGATGGTGGTTCAGCAACTGCTCCGTTAGAAATGATGTCAAAAATTGGACTACCCATTAGAGAAGCACTTCTTATCGTCAATAAAATACTTGAGGAGCATGATTTAAAAGAGCACATAAAAATCATAGCCAGTGAAAAAGTACTTACGCCTGATGATGTTGTTGAACTACTTTGTCATGGTGCAGATTTCATTAACATTGCCAGAGGATTTATGATTTCTGCAGGGTGTATTCGTGCTAGAGAATGTTCGGGTGCCAATGGTAGAGATTGTCCTGTGGGGCTTGCTACTATGAATGAAGCTAAAAGAAGTAAATTTCTTGTGATTGAAAAGTCAAAACATATTGCTTTTTACCATCACCAGCTCATTTTGGGTGTACGTGGTTTACTTGCGGTAATGGGTAAAACCACTGTAAATGAACTCTCTATGAATGATTTAACACCACGATTTAAGTACCGTTAAACTTTACTTTTTATAATGCGGTATAGACCCATTATAAGGAGCACACAATGTTTAATAAAAAATTCACTTTACTTGTCTTACCCCTGGTAACAACACTCTCACTCCAAGCCAATGATCCCTTTTTTCAAGATCCTTTTGGAGATGATATTTTTAAAGAGATGATGCAAATGCAAAAAAATATGGATGAGATGTTTAAACGTATGCATAATAGAATGCAGCAACGTTCTAACAGGCTGGTAAGTCCTCTAGGTACCTATAAAATAGCACAAACCCAAACATTTGTGGATAAAGGTGACCATTATGAGTATGTCACAAATATCCCTGAAAATAAAGAGAACCAAATAGACATCACCTCGAAAGATGGAATTATCTCAATCACAGCAAAAATCATAGAAAAACATGAAAACAAAACCAGTAATTCCTACAGCTCATCTAGTTCAATGCGAATGTATCAGCAGAGTATGCCGTTGCCTGGTGATGCAGATGAGGGCAGTATGAAGGCAGAATATAAACAAGGTAAACTTGTCATTTCAATAGACAAATTAAAAAACATACCAAAGTCTCAATCTAATATCCATATCAATGGTACTGTAAATAGTCCAGTGAATACAAAAGAAAAGAAAAAAGAAAGAGATGAACATGAGACAAAAGAACAGAACAACACAAAGAAGAAAATAACGATTACGTCCGATATACCTTCGATGAGTTAATGAAAGAAGAGTGGGGGAAGTACCACTTCACTCCCCTTCAATTAGATAGGTATTACTGTAATATTTGGATCTAGTTTATCTTTTAATGCATTTTCTATAGCAAAAAGTGTACCTGTACCCGAACTAGAACAGCTACTACATGCCCCAAGGTAAGAGATATAGACCTCATAACCAGCACCATTTTCTTTTACACTAAGTACATCAATATCTCCGCCATCCATCACTAGAAACTCCCGTACAGTATTATCAATTGCAGTATCAACAGCAATCACTCTATGTTCAGGGCTTAAATCTTTAAAAGGAATAGCATTTAAAGCAGCATCTGCTTCTTTTTGTTCAGATACTACTTTTTTATTTGATTCAATTAAATGTAAAAGATTTTTCTCACATTCAGGATTAGATGCACTGATTTTAGTATAGTTTTCAGCTTCTTCAAGTGTTTCAATATTGTGTGCAGCTATCGATGCTTTAATTGCTGCGATGCTCAGTGGGCTTTCTTCACACGGTACTGTTGACTCTTCATGTGTCAATGGTGCTTTGATATAGTCTTTTACAGCTAATTTTACAGCATCCAATGCGAATGTGATAGTAAATCTTTCAGAAGCAGGCAGTGCTTCTACACTCGGATTATCTCGTAATAAACGTTCTAATGCAGAGTAGGTAAGGCTTTCCATTTCTGCTATAGTTTTGTTAGAAGAGATGAGTGCTAACATGTGGTTAACAGCAATACCTGATAGTATCCCTTCATAACTGTAACGGGCGAGGACAATAGTGTCTTCATGTGTATTAACAGCCCAGTGAAGTGTAAGATCATAATCTACTGAATCATCTCCATAGGTATAACTAAAAACTGTAGCACCTAACTCTTTGGCTTCTTCATCAGAAATCGTACCTTTATATTTAGGGTTGTCTATAAACATAGCAACTTTGATACCATATTCATTTTTTTCTTGCTGTAAATCCATCTTTATTTCCTTTGCATATATGAGCCTACTTTAGCATGCTAAGCTAAAAGTAGGCTAAAAGTAAGAAGAAGAAAAGTTTTACTCTATTTCTACTACTTTATATTTCATTTCATATAGCTATTATTGCATACTAAAGTGCAACTTCAATAATTAGCAGTATCATATGTTTATTTATTATTCCTAACTTTGTACTATATAAAACCATATTTTTAAACATATTCCTTTCTGTTAATATTATACATAGCCATTATAATGATTTTTAAATACTCACATACTTTAATTTTTTCATTCACTTCAGCATAGTTATAAAAAAGACGAATAGTGATTTCTGGTATATTATTTTGAAGTATCTTACTCAAAGAAATCTCAACTTGTTCTATATTATTATCATCTATAGCATCTAATAGTTGATAGACAGATGTACGCAATGATATCGTCTGTAGCGTATTTATATTTTCAATGCTTGTTGTTTGTAGTAATGGTGCAGTCATTATTTGTCCTTTTATTTATGATGCTCTTGCATAGTTTGCAAGTCTAAAAAGATTGATATACCAATCTTCACCT
>DQVJ01000140.1 GCA_015661795.1 Sulfurovum sp. | reverse complement strand
TAGCTAGAACTATGACTCTACATGCTTAGTCAGTGTTGTTAATTTTAATCTAGTTTTGTACTACACTCAAAACTTTGCTAGACGAGCTAAGATTCTCACCCTGTGGCATAGCTTCCACGGGGCATAGTCATCAGATGTGATACCCAAAATGTCCGAAGACTCCTGTTAAGATGACACTCCCAGGCAGGGCAGTCCTCCGCGTGAGCGGGGTTAATGACTTACGCTACTGCGTAAGCTGGACGGTAATCTGTGTTGTTTGCGTTTAAATGCGAGTGGGCCGCGTAACGGAATTGCCCAGTCCGGCATGCACATAGCCCCGACTACTCCAGTCGAAACCAAGTCACCCCCATAAATGGAAAGTGGTGGATTTTAACACTTTTGGGTTATTTTGTCAATAGCGTTATGTATTAAGGTATATAATGATAATATTTTCATTATATACTAAACTATATAGGGGTTTTTATGACGGTAGCCTCTACTTTGACTTTAGAAATGTTAGGTAAACCTTTTTTATTGGAAAAACGTATTGTACTTCTTCACGCGATTCAAGAACATGGTTCTATTTCTAAGGCAGCCAAAGTTGTACCGATGAGTTATAAAAGTGCATGGGAAGCAGTAGATATTATGAATTCTCTTTCTCCCGAACCAATCGTATATACAGAGACAGGAGGAAAAGATGGTGGGGGTACAACCATTACAGACTATGGAGAGAGATTACTTAAAAGTTATGCTTTACTCAAGGAAGAACACTCACGGTTTTTAGAAAGATTATCAGAATTGACAGACATAGACAATGGTACGTTTAAAACTATCGAAAGATTTACTTTACAAGTATCAGCACGTAACCAATGGTATGCCAATGTGATACATATAGACTATAGTGATGTGGAATGTATCTTGTCACTTAAATTAAAAAATGGATTATTGTTAGAGTCTCATATTACAAGAGAAGCAGCAGAGAACTTAAGCTTAGAAGTGGGCAGAGAAGTCTTTGCCATCATCAAATCAAATGCTATTCATTGTAGAAGGCTAAGTTGTCAAATACAAGGCAAAGATCCTCAGATAGAAGGATTTATAGAAAAAATACAAAGTGATAAGGGGTTGAGTAAAATTGTGGTTGATGTGGGTAGTAACTTTAGAGTTGTGTCTGTAATGTCAACAGATAAAATTAAGGACTTGAATGAAGATATGCGTGTGGGACTTTGGATAGACCCTCAAGATATATTGATAGGAAGATAAACAAATGAAAAAATATATTGTACTTGCCTTATGGAGTTTCATCACTTTAGGTGCAACTGATATAACTGTAGCAGTTGCTGCAAATGTAGGGTATGTGATAGAACCATTAATCAAGGCATTTCATGAGACCCATCCAAATACAAAAGTGAATATCATTCTTGGAAGTTCTGGAAAACTTAGTGCTCAGATTAAATATGGTGCGCCTTTTGATCTTTTTATGTCTGCAAACATGAAATATCCTGATGTTTTGTATCATGAGAATCTAGCAGTCAGTAAACCCGTAGTATATGCACGGGGAGCATTGGTATTGTTATCTAAAAAAAAGAGGGATTATAATGAAAGCATATACGTGTTGGAAGATGCAGATATCAAAAAGATAGCTATTGCCAATCCCCAAACTGCACCTTATGGAGAAGCAGCAAAAGAAGCGTTAGTCAATGCAAAACTTTATGAAAAACTTCAACATAAATTGGTTTATGGTGAGTCTGTATCTCAAACAGTTAATTATATTACTATGTTAGTAGATATAGGTATTATTGCCAAATCATCTCTTTTTTCTCCACATATGCGACACTTTCAAGAATCTAAGCACTGGGTAGAGTTAGAGGAGAGTTTATACACACCTATAGATCAAGGTATGGTGATGCTTAAGTCAGGTGAGAGTAGTACTGATGTAAAGACTTTTTATGATTTTATGTTGGGTGCTAAGGCAAAAGAAATTTTGAAATCATTTGGGTATAAAGTGCAATGATAGATTTTTCTCCTTTTTGGCTCTCATTTAAATTGGCTGGTTTAACTACGCTGATATTGTTTGTCATAGCATTACCATTTGCTTGGTGGCTTTCTCAAAGCACTTCCAAAAGTAAACCTTTCTTTGAGGCGGTAACTGCACTTCCTATTGTGCTTCCCCCTTCCGTGTTAGGATTTTATTTATTGGTAGTACTCTCTCCCAGCTCTGCATTGGGCGGTTTTTTAGAAGATATTTTTGGTGTAAAATTGGTTTTTTCGTTCACTGGACTTGTTGTGGCTTCTTGTTTTTATTCTTTGCCTTTTATGGTACAACCTATGCAAAGTGGTTTTGAGACACTCAATAAACATATGTTGGAAGCCGCATACCTTGCAGGGAAAAGTAAACTTCAAACAGTACTAAGTGTGGCACTTCCCAATATTAAACCCTCTCTTGTAACAGCACTGATTATCACTTTTGCACATACCGTAGGTGAGTTTGGGGTGGTGCTTATGATAGGAGGCAGTATACCTGGTGAGACCAAAGTAGCCTCTGTGGCGATTTATGAAATGGTAGAGATGATGGAATATGGACAGGCACATATTTATGCAGCCATTATGGTGGCTATGAGTTTTTTTGTTTTATTGGCAGTGTATGTGTTTAACCAAAAGCAAAAAACCAAAATAGGTTTGCTTTAATGATATCTCTAAGTATATATAAACAACTACACGGTTCACAAGGTGTGATGGAATTGGACATCAATTTACAGATACATAAAGGAGAATTTGTTGCACTTATGGGGGAGAGTGGTGCAGGGAAAACAACGTTATTAAGAATTTTGGCAGGCTTGGAGCGTGCAAAAGGAAATATCCTTGTAGAAGGTAACTCTTGGGAAAGTATGCCCCCACAACAAAGAGAGATAGGTTTTGTATTTCAAGATTATGCTCTCTTTGATAATATGACAGTAGAAGAAAATTTATTTTTTGTACAGGATGACGAAGCATTGGCTTCAGAATTATTGGAACTCACTGAGCTTAGTAGTTTGAGACATCGAAATGTCACAAAACTTAGTGGAGGACAAAAACAACGGGTAAGTCTTTGTCGCGCGATGATGAAGAAACCTAAACTTTTACTCCTGGATGAACCTCTTTCTTCACTTGATTTATCGATGCGAAGTAAATTACAGCATGAAATCAAACATTTGCATGAACGTTTTGCTACAACAACCATCATGGTGAGCCATGATATCCATGATGTGTTTACATTAAGTTCTAGAGTTTTAGTATTGGAACAAGGCAAGATTATTCAAGATGGTACAGCCAGACAGGTATTGCTTGAAAATGATAAGTATTGCACCGTTGAGGTATTGGAACTTGAAGAGAAATCTGATAAAGTGATGGCTACAGTGTATGTTGCAGGAAAGTTATTAGAAGTTGAAGTTAACTCTGATGTATACATAGGACAACATATACAAATTACACTTAATGGAGCTTATCTATGACACTTACAAGCAAAGTACTTTTAGCAATGGCATTGGGTATAGTTATCGGGTTGCTGATTAATCTTAGCGGTATCAATGTCGAAGGTGGATTTACCCATGAGTACATTGTTGGCGGACTTTTTGATATTATAGGAACGATGTTTATCACTGCGCTTAAAATGTTGGTTGTCCCCCTGGTTTTTTTCTCTTTGATCTCAGGAGTACTTGGCATAGGAGATATTAGAAAACTAGGGTCAGTTGGATTAAAGTCTTTTGGACTTTACATGCTGACAACAGCCATAGCCATAGCCACAGCTATAAGTCTTGCTGCAATAGTTATACCTTTCTTTACTGCTTCGAGTATAACTGGTGCAACATTTACAGAGAAAGAAGCACCTCCTATTTCAGATGTGCTTGTGAATATCATACCCGATAACGTGATACATGCTTTTGCATCTGGCAATATGCTTCAGATTATTTTCTTTTCTATACTTTTAGGTATTTCATTGCTTATGGTGGGCAAAAAAGCACAACATATTGCTGAAGGTATAGAAGTGATGAATGAAGCTATGATGCATATGGTAAACATTGTGATGTCCATAGCACCTTATGCAGTCTTTGCACTTTTAGCTAAAGCAGTAGCTGAGCTGGGGTTTGATTTGTTAGCCCAGTTAGTTGTGTATGTTGTAGTGTTAATTGTAGCATTGTTATTTCATCTTTTTGGGACACTTATGGTATTACTGAAACTTTTTTCCAAATTGAATATAAGCATTTTTTTAAATAAAATACGTGATGCACAAATTTTTGCATTTTCTACAGCATCTTCGAATGCAACTATTCCTGTGACTTTGAGAACAGTAACCAAACGTATGGGAGTTGACAATTCAGTTGCCTCTTTTACTGTTCCTTTTGGTGCAACTATTAATATGGATGGCACAGCTATCATGCAGGGTGTTGCCACTGTATTTATTGCAAATATATATGGTATAGAATTAGGTATAGGAGGGTATCTAACTGTTATAATGATGTCTGTTTTAGCATCTATAGGTACTGCAGGTGTGCCAGGAGTAGGGCTTATCATGCTCTCTATGGTATTTGTACAAGTAGGGTTGCCAGTGGAGGGTATAGGACTTATTTTAGGTGTTGACAGACTACTTGATATGATACGTACTTCTGTTAATGTCACAGGAGATGCAGTAGTGACATGTGTGGTTGCTAAAAGTGAAGATGAGATAGATTTAGCAACATTTGGAGATCTCAATGCTGGTTTGATTAAATCGTTAGAAATTGATGAAGAAAGTGAAGACACCTTAGCTAAAGTTGTGCATAAAGTAGAAGAGTCTTAAAAGGTGATAGAGAGATAAAAGCTCATTTCAAACCCTCCATCTTCACTTAAATGATGATTTTTTCGATAGATAGCATAGGGCGGTTTTGTAGTGGTTTCATAGTCACTTTTTGGAAGCCATTCATGATATACCCAGTGTATAAATCTTAGAAGGTCTCCTCTTTGGCCCTCTATATCAAATTTTGCATAAACACCCTTTGAAATAGAGAGTTGGGGGAGTCTTGTATCTGCTTCATTTAGGTTTTCTTCAAGTACCAGACAAGCCACATGTTGACACTCAGAAAGAGGTGTGACTGCTGGATTGTCATGAAAGAGTGAAATCATAGTATATGCTTCAGTATCATGAGAAAAAATCCAAGCTTGTATTTTCTGCCAGGTGGCACGTATATTTTCTTCATAACCTCTGTGGCGTATATAATAGGCACGCATCGTTGGCATTTTCACGATATCAGGGATAAGTGCTTCAAAGGATACCGTAGAGATACTTGCATACGGTGAAGTAAGAAGTAGTTTTTGTGAATATTTTTTATCACCTCCTTGACGCCATTGTTTAGGGGTCATAGAAAAACGTTCTTTAAAAACACGAATAAATGAAGTTTGAGAACTGTACCCACAAGAAAGAGCAATACTTGATATGGTTGAGTAGTGGTTGGTAAGGAGGAGAGTGGAAGCTTTTTGTAAGCGTACGGATTTAATAGTCTCATAGATATTACGTCCAAAAATTTCTTTAAATATCTTATGCATATAAAATTTATTGATTCCAAAAGTAGATGCTAATTCATCTAAATTGATATCTGTATCAATGTGTGTATAGATGTAATACATCAAATCATTAGAGATATTTGTTTTCTTTTCTAAGGTTTTACGTTTCATAAATGCCAACTTTAGATAACTTTATTGTTAATAATTGATAATTATTATACCAAAAATAGTATAGAATAAGTTTGTTAAATTACATATAATGTCTGATAAAATAATAAGGACTTGTATTATGGTTAAAAAAATCAAAAAAATCCTCATTGCCAATCGTGGTGAGATAGCACTTCGTATTATCAGAGCATGTAAAGAACTAGAAATCTTTAGTGTGGTCATACACTCTAAAGTTGACATTGATGGTGTTTGGGTTAAAAAAGCTGATATGGCCATCGAGCTTGAAGGACATCCAGTAGAAGTGTATTTGGATTATCAAAATATTATTCAGATTGCAAAAGAGAATAAATGTGATGCGATACATCCCGGATATGGTTTTCTTTCCGAAAGTGCAGATTTTGCAAAGGCATGTGATAACAATGGCATTGTTTTCATTGGACCAAAAGCTGAACATATTGAACTTTTTGGAGATAAAATTGCTTCAAAAAATGCAATGAGAGCGATAGGTGTACCAGTTATTGAAGGGACAGAGACCCCTATTATAGATATTAAAGAGGCACAGGAAATCTCTAAAAAGATTGGTTTCCCAGTGATGATAAAAGCTGCTTTTGGTGGTGGTGGTCGTGGTATGCGAATAGTAAGGGAAGAAAAAGAGTTTAAAAGTCTTTTTGAGGCAGCAGCTGCTGAATCTCAAAAATATTTTGGTAATGCCGAAATGTTTGTAGAAAAGTTTGTAGAAAACCCTAGACATATAGAGGTTCAGGTTATCGCAGACCAATATGGGAATGTAGTACATCTTGGAGAGAGGGATTGTTCTATCCAAAGACGTCATCAAAAGGTGATAGAAATTTCTCCTTCTCCTCTTTTAGACCCAGCTGTCAGAAAAGAAATTTATCGTATTTCTACTAAAGCGGTGTACCGTTTAGGGTATGAGAGTGTTGGTACTATGGAGTTTTTAGTAGATGAATCAGATAATATCTTTTTTATAGAGATGAATACCCGCGTGCAAGTGGAGCATCCAGTGACTGAGATTACTTCAGGTGTTGATATCATCCAACGTATGATTCAATTGGCAGAGGGAGATAAACTCCACTTCTTACAAGAAGAGATAAGTTTTAGAGGGTATGCTATTGAGTTTCGTATTAATGCAGAAGATCCACTTAATAACTTTATGCCATCATTTGGTACTGTAGGTGAATACCTTACACCAGGAGGTCCTGGTGTACGTTTAGATACAAGTATTTACAGCGGATACACTATCCCTCCCAATTATGACTCTATGGTGGGAAAGTTGATCGTTTGGGCATTAGATTGGGAAGGCGTGGTAAAAAAAGCAAGACGTGCATTAGATGAGTATTCTATTGAAGGTATTACAACCAATATCTCCTTGCATAAAGATATTGTGAATGATGATGATTTTATTGCAGGTAAGTTTAATACTTCATTTCTTGATGAACGTGTAGATGCATTTGCCTTGTTACATAAAGTTGCACCTTCTAAGGAAGAAGGTAAAGGCGTAAAATCATTTTTTTCAAAGTTAATGCAAAAAGGTTTGGTTTCAGATAAGGGTGATTTCTTATAAGCTTGCCACCAGTTTTGCAGCAGAACCAGCCTTATTGTTATGAGGTTGGTAAAGATAGTTGTGTATTTTTTCAGGAATAGTCTCAGGTACACTCAGTGATTCAAACTCTTCTTTTGCTGACTGTTTTGCTTTAAATAGAGCCATTTGTACACGGCTATAAAAGTTTGCTGCACCTTCTCCCGATGTTTCTATGGCTAAAAAGTTTGCTGAAGGAAAACGGCTTGTCACCAAAGACTGTACACCGTCACTCACTGCTGAAGACGGCATACATCCAAAGGGTTTCACTGAGATGGTCAGGTGTGAAAGATTCTCTTTCACTGATTCTATGAGATGTGCCACTTCTAAGTGCCCTTCCCCTCCTTCACAATCAAGGGTGTA
>DQVJ01000230.1 GCA_015661795.1 Sulfurovum sp. | reverse complement strand
TGTAGTACAGGTGGAGCAGCAGCAACTCCTGCAAAAGAAGTCCCAGAAACAAAAGCACCTGCTAAAGCAGCAGAGGGTGAAAGCTGCGGCACAGGCTGTGGCTGCCACTAAATCACCTTAGTTCACTATATATTTGACCAATTTGCTTCATTGCCTTTGGTCATCTATATGCCGATACCCTCTTTACCAAAGTGTAAGGGGGGATATACTATCCGTACACTTCTTCTCTTTTACTTACACAATTAATCATAGCTACAAAACATAAAAGAGTTAGCATTTCCGCATGATTTGATGCTATATTCATCTTAAATTAGGTATATTATTCTGTCACGTACTGTATGTACGCTCCTTCGTTCTATACCAAAATTCCAAATAAATCTAAGAACTAGAAGAGTGAAACTTTCTAGACTTCTTTCTACATTTGCTAATACTATACATTACTAGAGTACTTACGCATGCTCCCAAAATACAAGGAAAATATCACTATGGATACTTCAATTTTACTAAATTATCCTTTTTTAAATATAATAATAGGTAAGTCTATAGATTTACTTGACATTAATATTTTATTTGACTATACTTGCACCAATCAAAGCATTTAGTGACTTTGAAATAAAAAATGGAGAGTATGTATGAAATATAAAGCAAACGAAACAAAAAAAAGACCTATAGAGGCTCCATTAATGATGCATAGAGTTATATATTACATAAAAAACCAAGTAAAGGTTTTCGTTTTATGGATTGAGGATCGTTTAAACATTGAAATTAGATCGCTATAGGAAAAGGATAATTGAGATGCATGAAAAAGCGTATAGATCGATAGTCAAAACAATCTCTTGGAGAGCGCTTGGTACATTGGATACGATTATTATTTCTTATCTTATAACTGGCAGTTTGGTTATGGCTGCTTCTATTGGTTCAATTGAGTTGATTACTAAAATGATCTTATATTATTACCATGAAAGAGCATGGAATAAAATCAACTTAGGTAGGTATGAACCTACCAAAGATGATTATGTGATTTAGGAGAGCAAGATGCAAGTACTGATAGATACTATTAACAAGACACTTCAAAATGCAACTGCGCGAGAAGTGTTAGAGTATTTTTTAAAGAGGTATAACAAAAAAGTTTCACTCTCCTCAAGTTTTGGTGCAGAAGATCAAGTTTTAGCCGATTTAATGCTAAGCATTGATAAAAAGGCCCACATATTTACACTGGATACGGGGCGTTTACATCCAGAAACCTATGATGTTATGGATGCAACGAATTTAAAATACAACATCAAGGTAGACGTGTATTTCCCGGAGACTCAGAGTGTTCAGGAACTCTATCAAACACAGGGGATTAACGGACACTATGAAAGTGTAGAGAAAAGAAAAAACTGTTGTTTTATACGAAAAATTGAACCGTTACAACGAGCATTAGCAGATGTTGACGTATGGGTAACAGGGCTTAGAAGTGAACAAAGTGTCACGAGAACGCAGATGCCTTTGGTGGAGTATGATGAGAACTTTAATGTGATTAAAGTCAATCCTCTCATACATTGGAGCGAAGAAGATGTTTGGGATTACATTAAAAAACATCATGTACCTTATAACAAATTACATGATCTTGGCTTCCCAAGTATTGGGTGTGCACCCTGTACAAGAGCCGTTAAAGAGGGTGAAGATGTGAGATCTGGTAGATGGTGGTGGGAAAATCCCGAACATAAAGAGTGTGGTTTACACAAGCAATAGTAGGAGCAAAATATGACGAAAAAAGAACCAATAAGTACAGAACGATTAACCCATTTAAGACAGCTTGAAGCTGAGTCGATACACATCATGAGAGAAGTGATAGCTGAGTTTGACAACCCTGTTATGATGTATTCTGTAGGTAAGGATTCTGCTGTGATGTTGCATCTTGCGCTTAAGGCATTTGCACCGGCAAAATTGCCTTTTCCTTTGTTACATGTGGATACTACATGGAAATTTAAAGAGATGATTGCGTTTAGAGATCAGCGTGCAAAAGAAGAAGGTTTTGAACTTTTGGTACATACCAATCCAGAAGGTCTCGCACAAAATGTTGGGCCGTTTACACATGGTTCAGCTGTACATACAGACATTATGAAGACACAAGCGCTTAAACAGGCACTCAATAAATATAAGTTTGATGCTGTGTTTGGTGGAGCCAGACGCGATGAAGAGAAGTCTAGAGCTAAAGAGAGAATTTACTCTTTTAGAGATAAAAATCATAGATGGGATCCTAAAAGGCAAAGACCAGAACTATGGAATGTCTATAACGCAAGAGTACATAAAGGAGAGTCCATTCGGGTTTTTCCTATCTCAAACTGGACAGAACTTGATGTATGGCAGTATATTTATCTTGAAGGGATACCTATTGTTCCACTCTATTTCGCAGCCAAGCGTCCTGTAGTAGAGTATGAGGGAACAAAGATTATGGTAGACGATGAAAGAATGCCTAAAGAGTTAAGGGAAAAAGCCAAATTAGAAACCGTACGGTTTAGGACACTTGGGTGTTATCCACTCACAGGTGCAGTAGAATCAACGGCTACCACATTACCTGAGGTTATTCAGGAGATGCTCTTAACTAAAACAAGTGAGCGGGAAGGAAGGGTCATAGACACTGACTCAGCAGGATCAATGGAAAAGAAAAAAATAGAGGGGTACTTTTAGGATGTCAAATCAAGAAACAAAAATAGCCACAGATATAGTGAGCTATTTAAAAGAGCATGAAAATAAACAATTATTGAGATTTATCACTTGTGGTTCAGTAGACGATGGAAAATCTACCCTTATAGGGAGACTTTTACACGATTCCAAGATGATATTTGAAGACCAGCTTGCAGCCATTAAAAAAGACAGCAAAAGAGCAGGAACAACAGAAGGTGAATTTGACCTTGCTTTACTTGTAGATGGGTTACAAAGTGAACGAGAACAAGGTATTACCATAGATGTAGCATACAGATATTTTACAACAGATAAAAGAAAGTTCATCATTGCAGACACACCTGGTCATGAGCAGTACACAAGAAACATGGCAACAGGGGCTTCGACTGCAGATCTGGCTATTATCTTGATAGATGCCAGACATGGGGTACAAACACAAACAAAACGACATTCATTTATAGCCCAGTTACTTGGGATAAAACATATTGTTGTGGCTGTAAATAAAATGGATTTGGTGGATTTCTCAGAAGAAAAATATAATGAAATTTGTGAAAACTATTTACGTTTTGCAAAAGAAGTAGCGTTGACAGAAGATATTACGTTGATTCCACTTTCTGCACTCAATGGTGATAATGTTGTCAATTTAAGTGATCAGTCACCATGGTATAAAGGTGAAACCTTAATGCATATCCTTGAGACGATAGAGATTGATCAAGACAGAGACTTGGCACACTTTAGGATGCCTGTACAATATGTCAACAGACCTAACTTGAATTTTAGAGGTTTTTGTGGAACGATTGCTTCAGGGATTATAGAAGTGGGCGATGCCATAACGGTCTTACCTTCAGGTAAAAGTTCAACCATTAAAGAGATAGTCACGTATGATGGAAATTTAGACTATGCTTATGCACAGCAAGCCATTACCCTCACATTAAATGATGAGATAGATATCTCACGTGGAGATGTGATAGTTAAAAGTGATGAACAGCCTGACCAAGCAAAAAACTTGGATGTAGATATTGTGTGGATGAGTGAAGAACCGCTTATCAAGGGAAAACAGTATTTTATCAAGAGAGCGTCAACACAGACAGTTGGTACTATTGATCATTTTTATTATAAAACAGATGTCAATACTTTAGAGCAGTCAACAACCAATGTTTTAGAGTTGAATGAAATAGGAAGAGCAAAATTAGATTTAGAGCAAAGTATCGCGTATGATGCCTATGATCACAACAAGGCTATGGGTGCATTTATAGTCATTGACAGGATTACAAACAACACTGTAGGTGCAGGAATGATACGTAATAAATCAGAAGACCAAAGTAAAAAAGAGTCAGCATATTCTGATTTTGAAATAGAGTTCAATGCACTGGTTAGAAAATACTTTCCACATTGGGAAAGTAAAATTATCACATAGGATAAGATTATGGCTAAAGAAACAGCAGCACAACGTATAGAAAGAATAAAAATAGAAAAAGACGGTTTGTCTGTCTTGGCAGATATCAAAGCATATGCCAAAGGTGAAAGAGAAATTGATCCTGAGGACATAGACAGGTTTAAATGGTACGGTCTGTATACACAAAATAAAAACTTGCAAGATGATGATGATGAGAATTTGTACTTTATGTTGAGACTTAAAGTAGAACATGGTTCAGTCAACATAAAACAGCTTAGATGTGTTTCTAAGATAGCGCAAGAGTTTGGGAGAGGTACTGCAGATTTTACAACCAGACAAACGATACAGATACATTTTATCCATATCTCTGCTTTACCTGAGATATTTGAGCGACTTAAAAGTGTAGGACTTAGTTCTATTTATGCCGCAGGAGATGTCCCGAGAAATGTTGCTACCTGTCCAGTCTCAGGTATAGACCATGAGGAGATTGTAGATACGACAGATTTGGCTGTCCAAATTAATGACTATTTACGTGCGAACAAAACACTTGTAAATTTGCCACGAAAATATAAAATAGGTATTTCAGGATGTGCAAAACACTGTATGGGGCATGAGATACAAGACTTGTCATTTACAGGTGTAAACATTGATGGTGAAATACTCTTTGATGTCAGTGTGGGTGGTGGTCTTGGATCCAATAAACAAATAGCACAACATCTTGGATATATTAAAGCAGAAAATGTGCTGAAAGTGACACAAGTAGTTTCTGAAACATACAGAGATGATGGTCTTAGAAAAAGCAGAAGAAAAGCGAGACTAGGACACCTCATAGATGAATGGGGTATAGAAAAATTTAGAGATGTGATAGAAGAGAAGCTGGGATTTTCTTTTATCGTAAAACCAGTACAGTCATATACGCCTTATGCAAAAAGAGAGCATTTTGGTATACATACCAGTAAAGAACAAGGTAAATCATATGTTGGTTGTGCAGTGAATGGTGGGCATATTGGTGCTGAAGGATTATCAAATATTGCGGATGTTTTAGAAAAATTTGGTGCAACGACTATTAAGATAACCAATACACAAAATTTTGTGATAAAAGATGTACCTAATGCACATACAGAAGCTTTATCCGAAGCACTAAAGGTCTTTGACATTGAAGTACACCCAAGTCCTTTTAAAGCCAGAACTATCTCATGTACGGGTATGAGGTTCTGTAAATTTGCCATAGCTGAGACAAAGAATCAAGCCATTGAATTGGCATCTTATTTGGAACAAGAATTTCCAGACTTTGAAGAAAATGTTTCTATCTCTCTCAATGGTTGTCCAAACTCCTGTGCACACCCACATGTCGTTGACATTGGACTTTTGGGTGCCAAGGTAAAAAATGAAGAAGGTAAGTCGGTACCTGGGTTTGAAATTATTTTAGGTGGAAATTTAGAAGGTGAAGTATCTAATTTTGGTTTAAAAACGGGTATTAAAATTTTACCAGAAGATGTCAATCTAACGGTAGAAAAGATTATTAAGCAGTATATTAGCAGTCAACAAAAGGGACTTAATAGATTTTTAAAAGAGAATATTGATAATGAAACATTTATACACTCGCTAATCCCTGTAAAGGAAACATTATGAGCAGATTTAAATTACCAACTTCGTTAGAAACAGGGATTCAAAATCCATCACAGGTCTTTTTGATAGGATGTGGGCTTGGTGATGTAGAACTCTTAACTATCAAGGCATATAACTGTATCCAGACTGTAGATGTTGTTTTATATGATTATCTCATTTCAGAGGAGATTATGCAGATAGTGCCACCAAGTACTGTGCAAATCTATGTGGGAAAAGAAAAAGACAATCACTCCAAACCACAAGAAGAAATTAATGCACTTATACTTGATTATGTGAAAAAAGGATGTACAGTAGCCAGACTTAAAAGTGGAGATCCTTTTATTTTTGGCAGAGGTGCAGAAGAGTTACTATATTTAACGCAAGAAGGCATCAAAACAGAAGTCATACCTGGTATATCTTCATCTATTTCTGCTCCATTAATGGCGAATATACCAGTCACAGCTCGAGGGTATGCAAGCTCTTTTACAGTAGTGTCAGCACATTTAAAAGGCAATAAAATCAATCTTGATTGGATTGATTTATTGCATAAAAAGAATCATACTGTTGTGGTACTCATGGGGTTAAGTTGTATTGAAAAGATTGTAAAGGAAGCTAAGAAACAAGGGGTTGAGTTGATTAAACCTACTGCCATTATTTCAAATGCAAGTAGAGTAAATCAATCGGTGGAACTCTGTACGCTTGACAGTGTAGAAAAGAAGGCTTTGGATGCATTAAAGCCGGCTATTCTTGTTTTTGGAGATGTTGTACAGTATCTAAAAAGGTTACATACAACTTCTGCACAAAAGGCAGAAGTTTAAATAACAATCTACCTAGGTATGTCAACGAAGTGATGAAAGCAGCTTATTCTTTTGTTATGACTCTTTAGGAGGGTTCATATATTTATCAAAGTTTTTTATGTAATCATCTAAATTCTCATCTAACATGAGTTTATATTGGTTTAAAAAGAAATCAAGAATTTTTTCTTTTTCATTGGCAAAGTCTTCAACATTGGCATATCCAGATGCTGCTAGCCATGTATTGAAACGTGATGCTGCAAACATAAAAGAATTACTTTCAAAGGTTGGCTCTACTTTAGATTTAACATATCCATTTGCTATGGCAATATGTGTATCTACTCTTGCATAAAATTGTTCATCTGTTTTTTTTTCTTCAGTTTTGGACATAATTCTTTCCTTATTTTTGAGACATTGTACATTTTTTTTGCTATAATTCGACCATACTAATACTAGGAAACCTTATGACAAATGCCGATAAACTCAAAAATCTTTTAGAACTTGAGATCATCCCAGATTTAGAAGCTGCGATAGATGAACTTTTTGCTGCTATTGATAAAGGTAAAAATGCAAGTAAAGCACAAAAAGATGACTTAGAGGAAATGCGTGAAATGCGAACAGAGTGTTTTGCGATTCTTGAAGAGTTGGGGCGAGATGAACTTGAATCTGACGAAGTAGATGAATTTCTAGCAGAGTTGGTTGATATAAAAACAGAAGAATAGACAGTATAACCTTCAACCTTCACATATTTTTTCCTTTAAGAAGATTTTTAACTTATTTATACTATATTGACATTATCAAACCTCTCGGGGCGCTGACATCTTTGTAAGAGGATG
>DQVJ01000269.1 GCA_015661795.1 Sulfurovum sp. | reverse complement strand
GATAAAGGAAATTCTGTTATCGTAGTAGAGCATGATAAAGAGACGATACTGGCTGCAGACTACATCATAGACATTGGTCCTGGAGCTGGAGCTTATGGTGGGGAGGTGGTTTTTGCTGGAGATGCAAAAAAATTAGTTAAAGCTAAAACGCTGACTGCAGACTATATGTATGGGAAAAAAGATATTTGTTATTCACACGATAATCCTCAAAAAGAGTGGATAGAAATAAAAAATGTCACACTCAATAACATTAAAAAACTTAATGCCAAAATACCGTTACAAAACTTTGTTTGTGTTACAGGTGTGAGTGGTTCGGGTAAATCATCACTTATTTTACAGACACTTTTACCTGTAGCACGTGAGTTGCTTAATCGTGCCAAAAAGGTAAATAAGGTAGAAGGTGTAGAAATCACTGGACTAGACAAGGTGGATAAAGTGATTTATCTTGATCAAAGTCCCATAGGACGAACGCCTCGTTCTAACCCGGCAACCTACACAGGGATCATGGATGAGATACGTAAACTTTTTGCACAAACGAAAGAGGCAGAACTTCGTGGCTATAAGATAGGACGCTTTTCATTCAATGTCAAAGGTGGGAGATGTGAAACGTGTCAAGGGGATGGGCAACTCAAAATTGAGATGCACTTTTTGCCAGATGTTTTAGTAGAATGTGATGCCTGTGAAGGTACGCGTTATAATGCACAGACAAGAGAAGTACGCTATAAAGGAAAGTCTATTTCTGATGTTTTGGCTATGTCTGTTGGTGAGGCGTTAGCATTTTTTAAAGCCATTCCGATGATAGCGATAAAACTTAAAACACTTACAGATGTTGGACTAGACTACATTACTTTGGGACAAAATGCCACGACACTTTCAGGGGGAGAAGCACAGCGTATTAAACTCTCCAAAGAGCTTAGCCGTAAAGATACAGGAAAGACACTCTACATACTTGATGAGCCTACTACAGGACTACATTTTGCAGATGTTGATAGATTAACCGGTGTATTACATCACTTAGTAGAACTTGGAAATTCTGTGGTAGTGATAGAACACAATCTTGATATGGTTAAAAATGCAGATTATATTATAGATATGGGACCCGAAGGTGGTAACAAAGGAGGACTTATAATCGCTACAGGAAGTCCGGAAAAATTGGCGAAAGAGTATAAAAAGACTAATTCGTATACAGGTGAGTATTTGGTAAAGGAATTGGCGAGTAAAAGTGATACATTATAGAGTTTTTAGTTTTAATGTATTTGTATTTTTTTTACGCATAATCATTAGATTTTTAATAGTCAGAGTGCTTAAAGTTATAAACATGAGTATTTCATACCCAATACACCAAGTGAGAAAATATGAGTGATCATCTAGCATAGAGATAAAAAGATTGAAATCAACTTCTGCAATATAAGTAAATAAAAATATTAAACCAGAGATATAAGGAAGCAAGAAAAAGTATAGTATTAAAAATACTTTCTCTTTCCCCTCTGGGAGAAGAGAAGAAGCATCTTCTAATGTTATTTCTTTTCCCATTTTTTTAATGGTATCCAATATTTCATTTTTTGACAGAGTACTTTGGGTATGTTTTTTTTGGGTTACTTCTTCTACATCAGTATCCTGTTTTCCAAAAAGAGTTGCATGTGTAATGGGTGTATTATTATAGTGATTTTCTATATCCATTTTATGTCCTGTGCCTGTAGTTACTTTATAGTAGTTAGAGTATAAATAAAAATTGTCAAAAATTGTCAAATTGAAAATGCTTATGGTCTTTGAAAGTGTTTATTTGGACCTTTAGTGTTTTCAATACTAAATGCGATTGCACTTTTAATAATAGATAAAATGAGTATAGCAGCAATAATTTCGTAACCAATAGCCCAAGTGAGTATAAAAGAAGATTCCTCATTGAGTGATAAAAACAATTCTGTACTACCTTCTCCAACATAGAAAAAAAGAAATAGTAGACCAGTAATATAGGGTAAGGAAATAAAATACACAAGTAGAAATAGTTTTTCAAGACCTGAGGGGAAAAATAGAGGGGTATCATCATATGTGATGACTTGTTGAGAAAATTTATCATGAGTATTTTTAATTCTTTTTTCTTTTGGGGCATAGGTGACATGTGTCTTGTCAAAATGATTATTATTCATGGATATTTTCCCTCTACTATATATATGTCATAAAATTTATTTATAAGTTTAACTTAAACAAAGTCAAAAAAGTCAAAACTAAAATCTTACATGAGCGATATCTAACTCTTAATAAGCTAAAATACATAAAAAAGAAGGCTTTTTTATTGAAAACAATTACTATCATAGACACTTTTGGATTTTTTTTCCGTTCTTATTTTGCACTGCCGCCTTTACGTAATACTGATGGGTTTCCTACGGGACTGCTTACTGGCTTTGTCAATCTTGTAGATACTTTGCGACGTGACCATAGTACAGACTATTTGGTTTTTGCACTTGATGCCAAAGGAAAAACGTTTCGAAACGAGATGTTTCCAGAGTATAAAGACAACCGTGATGAAGCACCAGATGATTTAAAAAAACAACTCCCCGTAGCCATAGAATGGATAGAACAGATGGG